>JAOIUG010000017.1 GCA_028223395.1 Shewanella sp. | reverse complement strand
TAATTGGTGCATCGCTGCTAAGCCAAAATTGCACAATACTTCAGGCAAATGATAACGGGCATTAAGTGGTAGCCTGTTTTGCCTATCTCCAACATACCATTCCAATAAAATACAGACGAAAAAAAAGTGGCGCGAGCACCAAAAGTAGTACTTCCGGGTGTGAGATCAGTGAATTAAAATCCATTTTATTATTTTGTCCTTTTTATCTTGCCGCTGACTTTACCAGCGTGCAAAGTGATCTTCAGTTAGGCCCAACACATTATCTAACTGATGTTTATTACCTAAGTTGTCGATGATATGACCACTGTAATAACCTACATATTGCCTAAAGTTACTTTTCAGCAGCCAAAGGTTTAATTTTTCCTGTCGGCAATTAAGCGGTGTAAAGCTCAATTTGACTTGATCATTGTCGGAATAAATTCGCCACTTTTCTGTTTGTAACTCTTTAGTTCTTTGACGTGGAAAGTCAAAGTGAACCGCGCCCAACAAATGGCGCTTACCATCGATCCAAAATACATTTTCATTACAGCCCGTTTCATTGACTCCTGCTGCCAGGTTAAGTCCAATACTGCCGACGTCGGTTAACGCATTAATACTTGCCCAACGCCAACTGGTATCTCGGCGCATAAAGCCTGCGCTAAAATCATAGCCAGCAGTGACTCGTTGCAAAGGTTGGGGTTCGTGATTAACTTTCAGCGTCCCCTTTACCGTTAACGCATTATGTTTTTGAGTGTAAGTCCAACCGTTGTACCCTGTTGGGTTGCACATTGCCATGGGTAAACTCAATGGCTCAGGTTGTAACGTCAGATCAGCATCTATACCAAGGGTATTGAGCTTTACTCGCCACTGCCCCTGCTCAATATCAAACTCAATCTCGCCTTTTGCGCCTTTGATGCCGGCATTTCCTTGCATCGGAGATTCGGACATTTGATATCCCATACCCAACGGTTTCAGCCAACGCGCCTCAACCAAGCTATTTTGCTTGATGTCATGTAAATAACAAAATGCACTACCGACATAACCAATATCAGCCAATGCGACCCCGATGACATAATGCGGAGTCACAATACTGACAAACTGGAACTGTTTATAGTCAAAATGCTTAGCCCAACGGGAGGCAAGTTTATCCATGTGGTTAAAGTAGCGAAACTGCTTAATGCCTAACTCAGTTACAGGGCCATCAAAATGACCAAAGTGCGGTTTGCCGGTATCGTCAATTAATGAGTGGGGCGCCGCTAAACTGCTCAGCGCTTTAGGGAACCACCTTTTATTTTGCGAAGCCATAATTAATTAACCTAATAAAAGTATTTATTCTTTTACTCTATCGATTCCCGCTGTTGGTTAACAGTCATTCCGCTATTTTCTGTTCAGGCGATGAATGTTTGCGCCGCGAATGCAGTGTATTATTCACAGCACTCGCTTGTTATCCCCAAAGCGAATGAATTAAGGCCATCAAGACGCTGCATTTAGCTTAGTAGAGTGCGTTATAGCGCCCATGCGTAACACCGTCACATGATTAAAATTGGTAACTTAGTCCAAAGTTTAAATTTTGAGCTGTCAGCGCTTGCACCGGAATATATTGATACTCAACATTTATCGCAAAACCCGAATGAAAGCGAAACTCCCAACCTGCAGCGGTATATAGATCTTGCCCACGTTCAACGACATGACGATATTCATCGTGAGAAAAAGGGCGTTTTATGTCATAACTTAATTTATTAGTACTCATCCCGACTTTGGCATATAAACGGTTTCTTTCCGATAACAAATACTGGCCATAAAGTGCAGCTCTAGCCCCTTCGTATTCAACATTTTCAATCCCAGTAAATATACCTACAAATGCACTGCTAAGGCCAGTTTCACCGCCAAAGTACCCCGCTTCTATACCAATACTATCGTGCCACATGTAACGGTAATAAATATCATAAACGATGTTATCACCTCCTTCATTATTATCGGCAGCTACGCCTTTAAACTCGTTAAAACCATAACCTAGACTGCCTCCGATGATCTGCTCCGCTTGCGCTGCAGTACAGTTTAATAAGCCTGCGAGACAAAGTAGTAAAATTCGCATAATATGTTCCTCGATAAAGTTTCATCCAATTGTCATTATGACATTTGCAACTAAAGCCAATAAAAACGATACGCTATAACTATACAATATTTACTCAAATTCAGATTAATCAATACTCGTGATTGCACTATGGTATTGAGATCCGGTTCTGGTATGCTTTAACGATCTCACTTTAATAATATCATCATAATGAAACCTCTCACTTTAATCATCGCCGCCACGTTTTCCCTTATCGGTTGCGCGAGCCAAGCACCGACTCATATAGCATTAAACCCTGAAGTGCCAAGTATTACCTCACAAACCTCAACGGAACAAGCCATTGCCATTAACACCGTTGACATGCGCTCAGCCAACTTTATCGTCAGGTTTAACCATGGTGATAAAGCCGCCCGGCTCGTGAGCCCAAGCGAAGCGCCACGCAGGCAAATAGAGCAAGTGCTAAAAGAGGGCTTTACCCAAGCGGGTTATCGCATTAATCCTAGCGCAAGCACACACCTACAATTTCAGCTAGAAACACTATTAACCGATGTAGATGAAACCACTTTTGGCTTTGAAGCGAATACACAAGTTGTTATCAATGTTATCGCCAGCCACCGTCAGCAATCACTAACAAAACGCTATCGTATAAAAGGGTTATTAAAAGGGCCATTCAGTGCAGACTTTGCAAGCTTAGAGCTGGAAATGAATAAACTGCTTGGTGAGCTCACTCACACGATTATTAACGATCCTGAGCTGAATCAGTTTGTTCAGCAGTAACACACGCCATGGTTAATTAACATTGATAAGGAAAATGATGAAATCTTGGACAATAAAACATTTAGTCTTCGTAGCTGTATTATTAAGCCCTTTTGCCCACGCTACAGATCACAGCATAGACATCCAACCCGATAACCTCTACCCCCAAGTTGAGCTTGATACCAGTATGGGGAAGATCGTTGTCGAACTCGATAGAAGCCGTGCGCCACTCACCGTTGATAACTTTTTGACTTACGTTGCCACAGGGCATTACAACAACACTTTGTTCCATCGAGTTATCGCAGACTTTGTTGTTCAAGGTGGCGGATTAGATTTAACACAACAAGAACGCCCCACTGCTGCGCCAATAATCAACGAATCAGGCAACGGTTTATCCAATTTAATAGGCACGATCGCCATGGCGCGTGAAAATGCTCCCCATACCGCCACCAGTCAGTTCTATTTTAATATTGCCGACAACAAGAAACTCGATCCCTCTTCACGCCGCTGGGGTTATGCCGTATTTGGAGAGGTCGTCGCCGGAATGGATGTGCTTGCAGCCATGTCGATTGTGCCTAGTGAGTTTAATAACACACTGGGCTGGGCAGACTTTCCCGTTAAAGACATCGTGCTCAAGCAAGCAACGTTATTACCGAGAGAGTAATTGATAACAATATGTGAATACTTTATAAAATATTGTTAATAATTGAGCAAAATATCTAAAAGTCGGTATATACTGATTTCGCTCAACAAAAAGGAGGCGGTTCAATGACGACCAATGAGTTCATTGACAACAAAGCGCCCCAGCTGGCTTTTTACGGAAAAGCGTTTTTGAATAATCAACTCGATTTCAATGAAATCCAGCTATATCTATGGGACACCCTAGAAGAGTGGCAGATGTATGACCATCAGGGTGATGCGCAAACGGATATAGAACGAGTATTTTGGCACCTACTGCATTCCTTCGATAGATGGCCCGGATCGGTTATCAGAGGTAATCAGTTCTTGAGACAGCAAATTGATGACTGTTGTGACTATCTTCGCACCGGTGGAGATGTTCCTCAAGATTGTATAGGGATCAGGCCTCAGTTCTTAGTGTAATTTAACAATATTGCAGCACCTCAAGCCCAAACATTTTGCGTTTGGGCTTTTTAATGCTTGAAGCACCGCCCCATAAAACGACAGTCAAATGCGTGATCCCTCGCAGCCATGTGAGGTCATCAATAGGCTATCACTGTACACAACCTTGGGCTGTGCATTTTTAATACAGAGCTCAATTAACCGCCACCTTTCACTATTACACTCAAATCGAGTGAAGCAGTTATTAATACCTTGAATCTGTGCTCGCTGAGTCGTAAGCTAACTCTCCCTTTATTGGCTAAGTAAATCTATGTCTCTAGTGACAGAACACTCTTTATTTCGGCGGCTTATGGCACCACTGCACATATACTGCAACACACGTGCACTTAGCTTATTGCTGCTAGGTTTCTCTGCCGGCTTACCGCTTATGCTGGTGTTCTCAACGTTATCATTTTGGCTCAGAGAAGCGGGAGTCGATAGAACTGCTATCGGCTATTTTAGCTGGATAGCGTTAGTTTATGGTTTTAAATGGGCATGGTCACCACTCGTTGATCGCATGTCATTACCTTTGCTAACTCGCTTTTTAGGTCGCCGTCGTGGCTGGATGCTCTTCGCACAGTTGACTTTGGTACTTGCCATCTTAGGAATGAGCCAAAGCGATCCCCTGGTCGACATTGACAAGCTTGCACTGTTTGCCTTAATGGTTGCTTTTGCTTCAGCAACGCAAGATATTGTTATCGATGCCTTTAGGATTGAATCAGCCTCTGAAAAAATGCAAGCAGCATTAGCCGCCGCCTACCAAGTGGGCTATCGCAGTGCGATGATTATCGCCACCGCAGGAGCACTAACCATTGCCGCTTGGGTTGAACCAAGCCACGAGGCTTATAATCTAGCATCGTGGCAAACCGCTTATTTAATCATGGCAGCCCTTATGTCAATAGGGATCATCACCACTTTATTTAGCGCCGAACCTAAAGTAGAAGCAAAAGAAGCTGATGCAACAGAAATGGCGCTTAAACAACAGTTCTCACAGCGTTATCCGCGCGTTGTCGCAGCGGCTCTGTCTTGGCTATATAGCGCGAGTGTATTGCCTTTTTTAGATTTTTTTAAACGCTATGGGAAAAGCGCTATACTGATTTTGTTGTTAATCTCGACTTATCGTATCTCTGATATCGTAATGGGAGTCATGGCTAACGTATTTTACGTTGATATGGGATTCTCAAAGACTGAAATTGCGACCTTGAGTAAAGTTTACGGTCTCATTATGACCTTAGTCGGCGCCGGTGCCGGCGGCTTATTAGTTGCTAAATATGGCACGATGAAAATATTACTCTTAGGTGCATTGCTGGTGGCAACGACCAATTTACTGTTTGCATACCAAGCAGTTTTGGGTCACAACGTCCCCTTTTTAACTCTGGCGATTTCCATCGATAACTTCAGTGGCGGCGTAGCAACTGCGGCCTTTATTGCTTACCT
This sequence comes from Shewanella sp., assembly GCA_028223395.1. GTDB lineage: Bacteria > Pseudomonadota > Gammaproteobacteria > Enterobacterales > Shewanellaceae > Shewanella. Next base: position 28,612 of record JAOIUG010000017.1, on the reverse strand, counting down.
ATCAAGCCTGACTCGTGCTGGATATAGTGCAACACAATATGCGTTACTGTCTTCAATTATGTTATTACTGCCTAAGTTTGTTGCTGGGTTCTCCGGCGCCTATATCGATGCTTATGATTACGTCAGCTTCTTTATTGCAGCAAGCTTGATTGGCTTTCCTGTGCTTGGGCTTGTGATGTTAGTGCAAAAGTATGCCCCAAGCGCTAACAAGCAAGGTGAGAGTTAAGGTGAGTCGTTAAAATCACCAATAAATGAACCAAAAGTACACTTTGTTAACATAAAAGAATAGAGATCTAACGCAAAGTACAGCTAAGTGCATAAAAAAACACACTTTACATTAATGGCACTGTACTTGCTTATATTTACAATATGTCTAAGTTGGAATAACAAAGGGAAAGAATATGGATTTCACTCAAATTATTATCGTTGCAATTGTTTTTTTTGCCATCTTTGGAACTGATTTTTTTAAATACCGCTTTCGCATGAAGCAGCTAGAAGCAAAGATCGATAGCAGTGATAAAATGAAGCTCATTGATGAGGTCAAAAGTATTAAACACCGCTTAGTGGTGTTAGAGAAAATTATTACCGATAAAGGATATGAAGTTAACGAAGAAATTAATAAGTTAAAAGATTAACTTTTACAATAAGAGCTGCCGATATGGCAGCCCTAATTGGTGTTAAATACCTCAGTTGATTAATCTCTGAAGTTATTAAACTGGAAGGGCTGACCTAGCTCAGACTCACGAGCCAATGCCATAACCTGTTGTAAGTCATCACGCTTTTTACCCGTCACTCGAACAGAGTCACCTTGAATAGATGATTGCACTTTAAGCTTGCTGTCTTTGATTAACTTGACCAACTTTTTAGCGACTAAGGTTTCGATGCCTTCTTTAAATGTCACTTTTAAAGAAAAGGTTTTACCGCTATGTAACGCTTTGTCGTCCACACTCATTGACTTAGGATCGACATTTCGTTTGCTCATTTGCATACGCAAGATATCGACCAATTGCTTACATTGAAAGTCATCTTCAGCAGACAGTGTGACCACATGATCTTTATACTCGATGCTCGCTTCTTTACCACGAAAATCGAAACGATTCTTTAATTCACGTACCGAATTGTCTACAGCATTACGCAACTCGACTTCATTGACCTCAGAGACTATGTCCATTGAAGGCATAAGTTTGCTCCTTTACTATTTTGTGAGCCGTATTTTACCGACGAAGCTCGATAACTTGAAGAGTGATCTAAGATAAAGTCGCAGATCATGGCAGTTATAGGTGACTTTATTGCACTATTTTTCTATGATAATGGCAAATCTCTTCAGTGTGTATAATGTGATAAACCAACGAAATGCCCTTAAACTCGCCCTTGTCCTGAGCTTGCTGTTGATCAGCTATTTGGTTTTCTCCAAACCGAGCTACAACATGAATGCCATTCCCCATTTGGACAAAATCGGCCACCTCGGTAGTTTTTTTGCGTTGTCTTTTCTCACCTACTTTGCTTTTAAACCTAAATGGTATGTACTGACCATACTGTGGAGCTGTTACGCTATTTTGATTGAAATGGTGCAATCTCAATTGGCGTATCGCCATGCTTCATTGGCTGACTTTGTCGCCGATATGCTAGGAGTAGGCTTGTTTTATCTTGTCTTATGGCTATACAGCAAATTATTTAAATCAAATAAAAACCTTGATACCCCTTCCACATAATAACGTCGCTTAGGGCTAACCCGACTCATGACAGATGCCAGCGCTTTAATCAGCCATAAAAGCGAGAATCAGATACCTATCACGATTCTTGGCGCAGGCGCGATTGGCCAGCTAATTTACCAACAATTATCACAAACAGATGACGCTAAACTCTGCCGGGTTAATGTTGTGAGTCGTGCAAAGCAGTCACATCGGCAGTTGTTATCATTTACCGCTTTGTCGCAACAAGAAAGCCATTACGACGTCGATTTTATCGGTCGTGATGATTGGCAAACACAACTGAACAAAACGCAGTGCCTCATTGTTTGTGTCAAAGCATACCAAGTCACTATGGCGCTGCTTCCTATTATTGAATACCTTAACCCCCAATGTCATATCGTGTTACTGCATAACGGGTTAGGGCCTCACCTAGAGGTTGCTAAACACCTACGAGGGCAAAGTTTAAGCTTAGGTACCACCTCTCAAGGGGCGTTAAAGTTATCTGCTTGGCACACAAAACAAACCGGCACAGGCTTAACACAATTAGGCCTTTTTACTGGCCAAGCGATGCCTGAGGCGCTCAAAACGATGTTGCTATGGTGTATTCCAAACAGCCAGTGGTGCGAAGATATACTCCCAATGTTATGGCAAAAACTGGCTGTAAATGTTGCAATTAACCCGTTAACAGCCCTGCACGATTGCCGCAATGGAGAGCTTGCTCAGCCACAATACCAACAGTGCATAACCCTCGCGGTCCGCGAGTTAGTACTCGTCGCTGCTGCCGAGGGCATCGAGCTGGATCACTGCGCTTTATTAGCAAGGGTTTATCAAGTTATTAATTTAACAATGAATAACTATTCGTCTATGCACCAAGATCTACAGCATCAGCGACAAACAGAGATCACTGCAATTAATGGGTTTGTCGTGAAAATGGCAAAAAAACATAATATAAGTGCAAAAGTAAACCAGCAACTCGTGCAGCGCATTACTCATCTAGAGAAACAATATTTAGCACTTACTTGAGCCGCGTTGAGCTAACTGAACTATCCAGCAGCATAAACTGAGTCTTACATTAGCTCCACAATTAGCTCCACATTACCAAAATTGCAGCAGCGGCAATCATCAATAGCGCTGTCATGTCTTTGAAGCGCACTTTTTCTTTTAAGTAAAAACTTGCGATCAGCAGCGTAAAAAACACCTCAACCTGGCCAAGGGTTTTCACGTAAGGCACGCTTTGCAGAGACATCGCACTAAACCAACCGATAGAGCCTAAGCAGCTAGTCACGCTGGTCAGTAGTGTGAGCTTAGGCCGCTTGAGTAAATGATCAATGGTACTTCTATCTACAGCATAAGCGTATAACACTAATGCCAAAGTCTGAATCGCAATAACAAATAACAGTACCCAAGCTGCGCGATGAGGAAAGGGCAAATCAAGACTCAAGCTTGCCTGTCTTACCCACAAAGACGTTAACGCAAATGCAGCGCCACAAGCAAGACCCAACATGACGGAAGACAATGAGATCTGCTTTAGTTTTTGAGCGCTACTCATGATAAAAACTGCGACGCCACCAAGCAATACACCCAACCAACCAAGCAAAGAGAGCTGGGTACCAAAGAAGATCACACCAACAATGGCGGCCATTAAGGCTTCACTTTTGGCAAGCCCTGCCCCAACGGCAAAATTGCGCATTTTAAACAGCTTCACCATCATCATCGTCGCGGCAATTTGCATAGCGGCTGCAGCAAGTACATAAAAACTGAACGTTGGCGTAATGAAGGGCAAACCCACAGGCTGCCATGTATACAATCCCACTAAATAGATAAGCGCGATTGGCGTCGCCCACAAAAAACGTGCCAGCGTCGCGCCCGCTGTATTCACCTCTTTACTGAGCTGACTTTGAAAGGCATTACGCCAAGCCTGCATCGCTGCCGCAAGAAAAGTAAATAAAATCCAAGCCATTGTCTATTGCTTACCAAGTATGAATGTTTAATGGCGCATTATGCAATGCAATCACATCCTACGCCTTACATTCGTATCAATAGTGAATATTTGTAATCCTTACTCTAAGAGTTAGTTACTGATGATTAGGGGCAGTTGATCTTTCACGGTTGTTTTTGCCGCAATTTATTGGCTATTTTGACAAGGCGGAGGCTATGGCGTTTCGTTATTGTCCACAAAGAGTCTACAACACAGTCAAAATAGCCAAGACACGCGGCCCTTTGAGTTCGTTTCAATTCTTTTATGACGAGAGTGCGTTACGCGCTTTCACTTAGCCAGCTAAGTATCATCGCTCAAGCCTTGTACTAGAATAATTAAATTCGAACAAAAACTAAGCTCGAAAGTGCAATAGCCCCTAAGGATCGCCAAGCCAATCTCAAGCCTAAAAAAAGCCAAGTTTCATCAACTTGGCCTTTTCTCTACTACTGCATATAGTATCTACAGACCGTAACTGTAACTAGAACCAAGTCCTAGCGGTAAGCCAATCGACCAATACAATAATAGCCAAGCACTCCAAATTGCCATCAACGCCAAACTAAATGGCAGCATCATGGAGATAAGTGTACCGATCCCAATGCCTTTCACATAGCGTTGGCAATACACCACCACTAACGGAAAGTACGGCATCAATGGCGTAATGATATTTGAGCTAGAATCTCCAACCCTATATGCAGCTTGAGACAAGTCTGGGCTGATATTAAGCTGCATCAACATTGGCACTAGCACAGGGCCTATCAACGCCCATTTAGCCGATGATGAACCTACAAATAAATTAACAAAACCAACCAAGATTATCATACCAACCACAGTGACTTCGGCTGGTAAATTCAACGCTTTAAGACCGCTTGCGCCCTCAACAGCGATTAATGCCCCTAAATTAGATGCCGAGAATGCAGCAACAAACTGGGCACAGAAAAATGCCATCACTATGTAGTGCGACATCCCACTCATCGACTTAGACATCGCCTGAACCACATCGCTAGAGTTCTTAAAACTGCCGGTAATATAGCCGTACACTAAACCGGGCAACATGAAGAAGATAAAGATTAACGGCACAATCGATTGCATTAACGGTGCACTAAAGCTAGTAAGTGAGCCTTGACTATCTCTAAGTGTGGAGCTCTCAGGCAAGGTCAAAGAGAAGAACCCTACAATGGCAATAAACATCACCAGCGATGCACTTGTAAAGGCTTTCATCTCTGTCGGTGTCACCTTATCCATCGCAGGCAGATCCACTTCATCACGGTTAACGTTGTGAGTACGATTAAGCCTAGGCTCCAACACTTTGTCGGTTAACCACCAAATAAGCAGCGTAATGGGGATACAAGATGAAGCAGCAAAAAACCAGTTATTGAGCGGATTAACCGTAATGCTTGGATCCACAATCTGCGCCGCTGACTGAGTAAAGCTTTGTAACAGCGGATCGATCCCCGACGGAATAAAGTTAGCGCAAAAACCACCAGACACACCAGCAAAAGCTGCGGCTATGCCGGCTAAAGGGTGCCGCCCGACGGTAAAGAAGATTACGCCAGCAAGTGGAATAACCACCACGTAACCTGCATCCGTTGCGGTATGAGAGATGATACCAACCAACACCACAGCAGGAGTCAGCAACTTTGCAGGAGTCACTTTCAACATCTGTTTGAGCGCTGTATTGATGAAACCTGAATGTTCTGCAACTCCAACACCTAGCATTGCAACCAGCACCACACCTAAAGGCGCAAACGCGGTAAAAGTGGTTACCATCGAGGTTAGAAAGTGAGTCAGCGCTTCTGCACTGAGCAAGTTATTCACCACTATCGGGCTATCGGTACGCGGATCTATTGCATCAAAACTAACGCCCGACAATAAAGCTGATAAGCCCCATACAGCAAACATCAATATTAGGAATAACATCGCAGGATCAGGTAATTTATTACCGACACGCTCAATGCCATCGAGCGCCTTACTTAACATTCCACTGGCACCATTATCGGCCTGGGTTGCTGTACTCGTCATCATCTCACCTATTTTTTGTTATCTATTTAACCTCAAAGCCAATAAAACCGACTCAATAAATGCGATAAGGATTATTTAAAAAACAACAAGATACGATTTAAAGCTTAACCCAAACTTAAATTGAGTATCGGATTTAATCTTAACTTTAAAATTCAATTAGGCGTCCATACAAAAAAGCCTCGTTACAAAACGAGGCTTTAATCTGTCAACTTATTTTAACGCTAAACGAATAGATTATTTGCTGGTATCGATTGGTGCAAACGACTTAACAAGATCATCAACCGCCTTCATTTGCGTTAAGTAGTTCTCTAACTGATGCAAAGGCAGTGCACAAGGCCCGTCACATTTAGCATTATCTGGATCTGGGTGAGCTTCAATGAACAAGCCTGCCAAACCCAATGCCATACCACTGCGAGCAAGCTCAGTTGCTTGAGCGCGTCGACCGCCAGCGCTATCGCTACGCCCACCTGGTTTTTGCAGCGCATGAGTCGCATCAAAAATCACAGGGTAACCCGATTGCTTCATCTCATCCATGCCCAGCATATCAACAACTAAGTTATTGTAGCCAAAGCTAGAACCGCGTTCACACAAGATGATCTCATCGTTGCCCGCTTCATTAAACTTGCTAATGATATGACGCATTTCGTGCGGCGCTAAAAACTGTGGTTTTTTCACATTAATGATTGTGCCTGTTTTAGCCATTGCCACCACTAAATCTGTTTGGCGTGCTAAAAATGCTGGCAGCTGAATAATATCGACCACTTCAGCCACTGGCGCACATTGATGCACTTCATGAACATCTGTGATCAACGGTAAGTTAAAGGTTGACTTGATCTCTTCAAAAATTTTCAATCCCTCTTCCATACCTGGACCACGATAAGAGTTCACAGAAGAGCGGTTGGCTTTATCGAATGACGCTTTAAATACGTAAGGGATCCCAAGTTTTTGAGTCACTTCAGCGTAAGTCTCAGCTATCTGCATTGCAAGATCGCGTGACTCAAGCACGTTCATACCACCAAACAATACAAAAGGTTTGTCATTGGCGATTTCAATTGAACCTAAATTAATGGTTTTATTGCTCATTACTGTATCTCTCTTGGTAAGCTAAGGCCGCAGCCTTAGCGTTATTCAACATAATTGATGGGAAATTAGCTCGCCACGACTTGTAAAATTTGTCCACAGATCCATGCCATGTAAGTCCCCACTGCATACCCCAACACAGCAAGAAGCACGCCTACAGGCGCGAGAGCGGGATGGAAAGCCGCTGCAACAACAGGTGCTGATGCCGCGCCGCCCACATTGGCTTGGCTGCCCACCGCCATATAAAACAGCGGCGCTTTAATCAGCTTAGCCACGATGAGCATAAAACTTGCGTGTACTAACATCCAAATCATACCAATGGCGAAATACCACAGGTTTTCGGCCTGGAACAGTTTTGAAACATCCATATGCAAACCAATGGTCGCGACCAGGATATACAAGAAAACGGTTGCAACTTTTGATGCACCTGCCGCTTCAATGTGGCGTACAGGGCTAAATGACATGGCTAAACCGATTGTGGTTACAGTCACAATTAACCAGAAAAATTTAGAGGTTAAACTGTAATCACGTGTCCATGGGTAGTTGGCTTCAAAAAATGGGCCTAAGAAGTCTGCAATAACATGAGCCAGGCCTGTAACACCAAACCCTATCGCCACTATCATCATTAAATCGTTCAGACTTGGAATGCGTGCATTTTCGGCATGGTACTTTTCAACCTTACCTTTCAATGCTTCTAGTGCCGTCGTATCAGCGCCTGTTTTAGCGTCAATTTGCTTTGCTTTTGACGCCATAAAGAGCAATATCGCCATCCAGATATTAGCCACAATCACATCAACGGTGACCATAATAGAGAATATATCACCGCCTGCGCCGTAGATCTCTTTCATGGCCGCTTGGTTAGCACCACCGCCAATCCAGCTTCCTGCTAAAGTGGTCATTCCACGCCACACAGCCTCAGGGCCTGTCACACCCAGTACCTCAGGATGAATGCTGGAAATGATCAACAACGCGATTGGACCGCCTATTACAATCCCGATAGTTCCCGTTAAAAACATAATGAGCGCTTTAGGCCCCAACGACAAAATAGCTTTTAAATCAACGCTCAAGATGAGTAAAACTAAACAGGCAGGTAACAAATAACGTGAAGCAACAAAATACAATTTAGAAGCGTCACCGTCGATAATATTGAAAGTATTTAATAAGGAAGGTAAAAAATAGCACATTAACAATGCGGGTATAAAAGTATAAAACTTTCTCCAAAATGGGTGATTGCTACTACTGGTGTAAAAAACAAAACCCAGCACCACCGCTAACATGCCTAATGCTGTGGCATCATTGGTGACTAATGCGTTATTTATCGGATCTGAACTGCTCATTTTTAGCCTATCTCCCTAATAGTGGCTGCACTTTATAAACGCGATGAACCTCATCTCAATTTATAGTTGTGGTTAGCCTAATTATTATTTTACTGTTCAATTGGTTGTTTCAACAAGGCGTATAGGTACGCTCTAATACTCGTTGTTATATCACTAAAAAAGAGCCATAAGGCTCCTTTTAATGCTTAATGAAACGTTTCGACGTTTTCTTTAAGTTCTTTCAATTGCATCTTAACCAACTCGATAACGGGATCATGCGGACTGTTTTCAATGAAGTATTTCAAATCCGCCGTCGCCACGCTCATACACCCCAGTTGCTGCGCGATGAATGCCCGTTCTCGATTCAAGTTAAGATCCTCCTGATGCCACTGCATCAATAGGTTACAACATTCCATCGCCGGCTCAAATCGATGCGCAACGATACTGCCCGCTTTCATTTCGTGGATCATACGTGACACGATACGCTTAACAGATGCAGGCTTTAAGTAACTGGGCTTTAAGGGCGCAGCATTACCCAACTCACCACGAACCAAAATGTGCAATTGATGTTTGGTCAGTGTTCTTCCCGTGAGTGAATCGATAAAAGTAATATCATCATCGATTTGGCTACGTAACACTGTTTGCCCCGGCAAAAGTAATAGTTCAAGCTTTAGATCTAATTGCTTCGCCAATAACATCAATACTGTGGCCAATGTTGTGCTATTACCTTGCTTAGAGGTGACACATTTTCCTAGATCTGCTGCCGCAACGCTGTAGTAATCCTCTCTAGCACAAAAGCCTAAGTCATGATAAAACCAATTAAGTAGCGCAGCTAAGCGTTCATGCCTATCTACCACATAAAAGCTTAATACAGAGCCTGCCAGCTCAAGCCACGCCCAATGTGCATTTTTAACTTTAGAAAAACCCAGATGCTGAGCAATATCAAAAGCGGTCTCGGGTAATTGAATGGAGTCGTTGAGTTTCAATTGATGATCAACCTAATACTACAGCTTGCTTTAGCACTGCTAACTTAGCCGCGTAGGCTATCCAACTGATAGCTCCCAATGCTGCAAACACTTTAAATAACTTATTGCGGTTGGCTTTTAATGCGATGGTTGCCAGTACGATGTAAGCGACAACTGCGCCTAACTTCTCTGTCATCCAAGCGTCAACAAAAGGGTATTGCTTAATGCAGAAACACAGGACTAACCCCGATAAAAGCAAGAGAGTGTCAATCACGTGCGGTGCAATTTTAACGAACTTAGTGTCCATTATCGGTGATTGTTTTAAATGAAGTGAAAAACGCACCAGAAAAAATAACACACTTAATGCTACAAACGTCATATGAGTATGTTTAAACACTGGGTATAAGCTGTAAAAAGTTTCCATTATTTTGGGTCTTTTGCCTGAAAGAGGCGCTAGTGTACCCGATCCCCTTATCCATAACCAATATCGACGCAACGTGATTAGCTAGAATGCGTAAAGTTTAATCTAATAGACAAGTCACATCGCGCCTTCAGAGCCATCAGCTGAGTCACCAGCGCCAAATAAAAAAGGTTAAGGGCAAGCCTCACATAAAGGCGCTGTCAGTCTCTCAGCGCAAGTATGACTCCGGACAGTAATTAACTTACATTGACAGCTAAAATGCATCGCCCCACTATCACTCTATATATGTTCAGTGATAGTGATTAAATCTAAAGTTGCATCTAGGTTAATAATTTGTTTTTAATATATCATATAACAGTACAATCAATACCAAGGGTTGTCACGATGAGAAAACCAATCAAAAATAAAATTAAAAACCCTTTAAAATCAGAAAAATAAATACAAACCAATGATAAGACAGATGACTTAAACTCAAAGAAAACGCATAAGTTTGAACACGTATTTGTTGCAAAAAACCGAACTATTTAATTGCATACTGTATACCCTTTAGTGTTAAGATGAGAAAAATTCAGACACCAGCCCTTCTGAATAATGATCCACAACAAAAAACGGGCATCTGGACGTCTAGACGTTTGCTGTGCTAATCTGTTTCATGACGATAGGAATGAAATCAAGAGTAGCGCGAGAAACTTCATGTGAGGACAAAATGATAGAGCTTAGACATTTACGTACATTAGTTGCCCTAAAGGAAAGCGGCAGTCTCGCAGGAGCTGCGAAAAAGCGCTTTGTCACACAATCAGCACTTTCTCATCAAATTAAGGAGCTTGAAACAAGGATTAATTCAGCCATATTTGTACGAAAGAGTAAGCCACTGTCTTTCACACAAGAAGGCTCTAGACTGCTTAACCTTGCTGAAGATATCCTTCCTAAGGTGATTGAAACTGAATTTGATTTAAAGCAAGGTCTTGAAGAAGGCGGTAATAAGTTAGGCGTTGGCATTGAGTGTCATAGTTGTTTTAGATGGCTAATGCCTGTGATGGAACAATTTAGAGATGAGTTTCCTCAAGCTGATCTGGACCTGTCTAGCCGTCATTTATTCGATTCACTCAATGCGTTAGAGCAAGGTGAGCTCGATGTCGTGTTAACTTCAGATCCGGTCCCTGGACAAGCTATCGCTTATCAACACCTGTTTGATTTCGAGGTTCGCTTAGTTGTCGCCAATGATCACCCACTGGCTCAAGAAGAATTTGTCACGCCTAAGCAGTTGGAAAACTTACCCATCCTGAGTTACCCTGTTGCGTTAGAGCGACTGGATATTTATCGCCACTTTATGGAGCCTGCCGGTGTAAAAGCTGGAGCGGTGATCAAATGCGATCTGACGATGATGCTACTCCAACGGATAGCCTGTAAAGATGGTATTGCTGCATTACCTAATTGGTCTATAAGTGAAAGTCACGGCTTGAACTTAGTGAGCATAAAACTCGGAAATGAAGGCCTGAAACGGCCGCTATTTGGCGCATATCGCAGAAACAGCTCTAATGCTCGTTTAGCCCAGCAGTGGTTAGAAATGGTCGCTAAAGAAGGGATTAGAAAGCAACAAAGTTAATTGACTCTATCTCTATACGCGTATAATAAAAAGCCTGCACTATGCAGGCTTTTTATGTTTATAAAGGTTTTAGTAACAAATTTCGTTTTGCTAAAGTACGCCTAAGCACTAACCCTGCAGATGCAGCTTGATGCGTTTGTCGCAAATTATGGGCGATTAAAAACTCATCGCGTAACTCTTCGTCAAGTCCCAAGGATTCAAACGCATCCATTGTTAAACGCTGCTGCTGATGTTCAATCACAGATTTTAACACGCTCAATGGATAAGGCTTGTCGACTTCGCTGTTCAAATACGCAAAAGCGGTCAAGGCTATAATGTCACCAAATACACTAAATAGCGCCAAGGTTTGCACTTCATCAGGAACAATCTCATCATTGTTAATATGGTGCAGACTATCGACACAGTCGGCGGCGATTGACTCAGTTAATGACCAATAACCACACGCAAGTTTCTTATAAGGTTCGTTTAACTCATCAAACCTTTCTTTTAAGTAAAAAGTAAATGCATAACGATATATATTCACTTGACCAAAGCGGACCAGCGCATCTTTTAACGAGCGATTCTTGTTTGCTAATGCTGACACTTGATCTGCTGTGCTACTTCGCCACAATAAGTGAGCCGATAACGCAGGATCTGAAGACACGATATCAATGACATTTTGAATATCGCCATCTGCAATAATTGCTTTTTTTAGCGGAAGAAGTATTCCTCTACGGCCAATAACTTGTTCTTCGTTACCGATAATAGCGCGTACTTGAGTAAATACCTGCTGCTCAAGATCTGTCATGTTTTAAACCTTAAACCTTTAATCATTCTTATATTAACGTGTATATCGCTATTGAAACGATGATCAATCTGCACTTGGATCCGCTATTTTAGCAAGCTGATATTTTTTCGTTATCCACTGGTCAAAAAATCAGTATAGCGTGGTGCCAACCGGGGAAGAATATCACGATTTGTCAGCTAGGCCTTTTGTTTTCCTCTTTAATAAAAAACTCACTCGAAGGTTGCTGACTTTATAAGAGGATCGGAGCAGCCTTTAAAGCCGCTCAAGTTAAGCCAATGCTACACTTTAAACTGACTTACCGCTTGCTTTAAACGCGCAGCCTGCTCTTTTACGTTCATTGTCGCAGTCGAGTTATCGTCAGCACTCAGCGCGGTCGTTTGTGCAATATCTCTGATCACCACCACATTTTTATTCACCTCTACCGCGACCATGCTTTGCTCTTCAATCGCTGCGGCGATTTGTGTACTCATGTCCATGATATTAGTTACATCGCTATTGATTTTGTGCAATAAATCACCGGCAGACGCCGCTTGACTCGCGCTTTGTTTACCTTGGGTTTGGCAAGCATTCATTACTTGCACAATAGACTGCGTTCGGCTTTGAAGCGTCTGGACGATGGCTGCAATTTCTTCTGTCGACTCTTGCGTCCGCATGGCCAAACTGCGCACCTCGTCAGCGACAACCGCAAAGCCTCGCCCTTGCTCGCCCGCACGAGCAGCCTCTATCGCCGCATTAAGTGCAAGCAGATTCGTTTGCTCTGCAATAGATTCAATCACATTAAGTACATTGCCAATGTTTTCGCTGTCTTGTGCCAATTCATTAACAACTGAAGAAGAAGTGTTTATTTGTTGTGCTAACAACTCAATTTTTTCGATGGTTTGCGCAACGCTATCTTGCCCCAGTTGAGCATTATTGTGAGTGCTACTGGCCTTACTTGCAGCCAACTCGGTATTTTTGGCAATTTCTTCAATGGTCGCGCCCATTTCCGTCACCGCTGTCGCCACCATATCAGTTTCATTTAATTGGCCAGCTAAACCTTTTGAGGCATTCGCAACATTGCATGCTAACTCTTGGCTCGAATGATCCATCGCTGCGACCGCCTTTGTCACCTGCCCAATCAAAGTTTGGAAATTGTCAAGCATACTATTGAAGTGCCTTGCTATCTGGCCTACTTCATCATCGCTGCTTTCATTACAACGCATTGATAAATCTTTATTGACTCCAATGGCGCTGATCACCGCTGTGATCTGTTTAACCGGCTCGGTAATGCTACGCATAATCATCAAGGTGAACACTAATAACATTAGTGCAATTAACACTGCTGTTGACAAGCCAAAGTAAAAAGCCGCTGACATCTTCTCTTTAATTTCTGTGCTGGCTAACTGCTCAAGCTGCGTTATTGAAGTGTCTGCCTGAATAATGGATTGCTTCAGCTTGGCCATTTCACCTTCATTATTATCAAGGCCTAACTGATGCTCTTTCGCCACCAGCTGTTTGAAGTCCGCTTGATACTGCTCAATCAGTACCGTGATGTTACCCTTTGCAGCCACGGTTAATGTCGATGCGCTCAGCACGTGTTTAAAAGCGTTCATTCCCGTGTCAAACTTGACAACATATTTAGGGTTACGCCTTAGCATAAAGTCTTTTTCAGCGCGGCGAAGTTGCAACATAGCGACCATTAAATTTGGCATATCATATTGACTGACTTCTGATTCCACCTCGTGCACTGCGCGGCGTAACGAACCATATAAGCCTGACGTTGGCGTAAAGCCAATGCCTTCTTTTAAGATCTCTACCCGTTTAAAGTTCTTATTGTATAAGTCAATATTTTGATTAAATTGAGTAAGTGAGATCTTTGAAATATTGTAGTTAGTGAAGGTATCTTCAAGATCTTGCGTCATTTTTTTTATTAAAGCGTAACGCTGCTCATGCCTATTGATGTACTTAAGATCGGCGTGCGCCAAAAAATCTTTCGCATCGCCATGAAGGTTCGACACTTCACTTTTAAGGCTAGTCACACCTTGGAAGGCTTGAGACAACACAGACTGAGTTTTAGAAAAGTAAAGTTGCAACGCAAACATGGCTAGCAGCGCAGCAATCGACATCACGGCATTTAACAATAACTTGTGGCGGATTAACATATAACCTCTAGCAGTAAGGTTCTTCGCCTTACTCATCGTATGGACTAAAACAAATATGTTACAACAATGGGTATAAGAAGACTTTGATTTTCATCTGAAATTCATAAAAATGACATATTAAGTAACAAAAATAACAATATTAGCATTATCAACTAACTAACAGCCCCTAACAGTATAAATCACTGCTACTGGATAACTCCTCCAGTAAAAGCCGCTATCGGTTGTAACAAAGATCCCAATTGACTCTCTGCGTGTGGCAAAATAATATAAAGTATACCCTAAGAATGAGAGTAACCTATGCAAGTCATTACAGCAGAGTCTGTGCATCAATCTTTAAACTTTAAAGAGCTTGTTGATGCACTCGATGAAACCTTCTCACGTCCAGCAGGAATGCCACAACGGCAGGTCTTCAGCCTCGATGAAGCCGCTAGCCACACCGATGCTTTTGCCGTTCTTCCTTCTTGGAACGAAAAAACAATTGCCGTAAAAGCATTTACATACTTCCCTGAAAATCCAAAGAAAGATCCTGCTTTGGCCAGTCTTTACTCTAAAATTTTAATTTTTAGCCGTGAAACAGGTGAGCCACAAGCTTTAGTTGATGGCACCAGCGTAACCTATTGGCGAACTGCTGCAATTTCAGCTCTAGGCAGCCATTATTTATCTCGTGAAGGTTCCACCAAATTATTAGTATGTGGAACAGGTAACTTAGCTTCCTTTATGGCGTTAGCTCATGCCACGGTTCGCCCTATCAAACAGATCAAAATTTGGGGCCGCAATGAAGACAAAGCCCACGCAACAATTGAGCTAATACGCAAACAACGCCCCGATATTGACGTCATATGGTGCGATAACCTTGAAGTCGCAGTCCGTGAAGCTGACATTATTAGCTGCGCAACCGGTTCTGCTTCTCCACTATTCCCTGGAGACTGGGTTCAAGCTGGTACTCATACCGATTTTGTTGGTAATCATAACCATGATCGCCGTGAATGCGACTCAACATTAATTCAAAAATCGACTGTTTTTGTTGATTCAAAAATCAATGTTTTCGCAGAAGCTGGTGAGTTGTTGCTACCGGTTGAAGAAGGTGTATTCTCACTTGACGATGTAAAAGGAGAATTAGCCCAATTGTGTAAAGCAGGCCAGCTGGCACGTGAAAATGACGAACAAATCACTCTCTTTAAAACAGTGGGGACAGCATTGTCTGATCTTGTTGGTGCTCAATTGGTTTACGCCAAAGTCAATCAGTAAGCTATGATGAGAACACGGGGCTAGTTAGTCTGCCCCGTATTTTCAAACCACCTCTTCATTCAATAAGCCTTCAACAAGTCAATCAGACTCTATATCAAAAGCAAAAACTTCAAAATCGGCGTTAATGTGTTTATAGACTAAAGCCTGCGTTTTCGTGACTGCGCTGATCACTGCTGTTTGAGTGCAAAGCATCAACTTGTTTTATGGATAATCGACACACTGCCGCCTAACGATTTAATGAGACCTAGGGTCTGTTTATCGTTCGAGCTTAGTTTTTTTCGAATTCAATTATTTTAGTACAAGATTTGAGCGATAATGCTTAGCTAGCTAAGTGAGAAGCGCGTCACGCACTCACTCTAGTCATAAAAGCGTAAAAGAATTGACACGACTCCAAAGGGCAGCGTTTATTGGCTATTTTGACTGCGTTGTAGACTATTTGTGGAGAATAACGAAACGCCATCGCCTCCGCCTTGTCAAAATAGCCAATAAACTGCGGCAAAAACAACCGTGAAAGATCAACAGCCCCTAAACTATATTGGATTTATCTGATCGACATGAGGGTTAATACTTTTACTTTTAAAACCACTTTACCCTAAAAAAACAACAATTTATATCAAAAAGTTTACAATAGAAAATACCAAACTGCTGTTAGTGATCTCGTGTTGGCTCCAACAAAGCTTTGACCACACCACAATCCCTAGTCTATGTTAAAGAGAGCCGCATAAAAAATCGACGTATTAACATTGAGCTTGCAGCAACAAAAGGCATGACTATATTACAAAGACAGCAACATTAAATGTAAAAATACCAATACGTTATTTTCGCTCGACATTTAATGCACACAACAGAAAAGACAACGATACAACAAACGGATATTTGCCTGTTTTAGACAAAACCCAGGGAGCATAAACATGATTAAAGCATCACTTACCAGTTTAGCACTAAGCACACTATTATTTAGCCAAACCCTCGTTGCAGCAGAAGCGGTTGATCAGGCGCAAAAAGTCGCAGCAACGGCAGAGGTTAACGTTAACGTTCAAAGAGGTAACATCATCTTTCGCTCTTGGGACAAAAATGAAGTCGCTGTTAAAGGGCAATTAGATGAAGTCAGCCAGGGGCTGACTTTTACTGTCAGTGGCAGCAATGTGCTCATTGAAGATAAAATGCCTAAAAAATATAACGGTAACAATCAAGATGGCTCACAGTTGACCATTATGTTGCCACAAAAAATTAAGTTACAAGCAAAAGGGTTATCGACAAATTATCGTTTAAACATTTTTGACGGGAAAATGGATATTAGTTCTATCAGCGGTAACATTAAAGCCGAACAACTCACTAATAAAGTCACATTACATACAGTCTCAGGGGACATTAATAGTCGCGCATTAAACGGAAAAATCTTGCTCGAAACCGTGTCAGGAAAAATCAAAGACACTGACAGCCAAGGCAAAATGTCTTACCGTTCAGTCAGTGGCGATATTCATGCCGATAGTAGTCTCAACAAAATGTCACTCGAGACCGTCTCAGGGTATGCCAATATTAAACTAGACACTATTAATAAATTTAATGTTAAAACGGTCAGCGGTAACATTGATTTATCCGTTAACAACTTAAAAGATAAAGCAAACATTGAGAGTGTCAGTGGTGATCTCAATTTACACTTTGTGGATAACGGTGATACATCATTTAATATCAGTGGCGGTCCTAGCGGTAATATTATAAATAAGCTCACTCAAGATAAAGTGTCTAAAGAGCTGTATTCACCTCATACTTACATTAAATTTAAAACAGGTGATGGAAGCGCGCATTTAAATGCGTCAACCGTTAGTGGCAATATCGTCTTGTCTAGATAGCGTTAAATATCACTATAACGATACCAACAGGCTTAACAACCCAGCCTGTTGGTTATCGACTACGGTTTACTTTCGCACATTATTTAATGGATTTTATTTCTGCATCAGTTAAAAAGCGCCACTCCCCTAAAGCTAAACTGGCATCGAGCTCAATATCCCCTACTCTCTCACGGTGCAACCGGGTCACTTTGTTGCCCACCGCGCCCAGCATACGTTTGACCTGATGATACTTGCCTTCTGTTATCGTTAGCCTAGCCTGATGTGTCCCTAATAATTCGAGTTTAGCAGGCTTAGTTAGCCCGTCTTCATTGTTAAGCTGTAAACCAAGAGCAAACTGCTCAACTAACTCAGCTGACATCGGATCTGCTGTTTCCAGCAAATAACGCTTAGCGCACTCTTTTTTAGGTGATGTTATTTTATGTGACCATGTGCCATCGGTTGTGATCAACACTAAGCCCGTTGTATCAGCATCTAGGCGCCCGGCAATATGCAAGTCTTCTGGACGAATGACATCAAGCAAGCCAATCACTGATGGATACTGCTCATCAATCGTTGAACAAATAGTATCAACCGGTTTATTCAACATAATAAAACGTGGGCCAATAATAGTCAGTCGCTCTCCCTCTAAACATATCTCATCGTTGTCACTGACTTTAAAACCTGAATTTTTTACGACTTCACCGTTACAAGTCACATCGCCACGGTGCAGTGCTTTTTTAGCCGACACTCGAGAATGGGAAGTTGACTCACAAATATATTTATCTAAACGCACAATAACACCCAGCTATAAGACCATAATGGCGGCTATTATGAGGGCTTGAAGGGCAAAGGGCAAAGCTTTGCTAATCGGCATTGAAACCTTTTCTTACATATGAGCGCAAAACTTTATTGGCTATTTACTGCAAAAGTATATTCAGTCAGATAAAAAAAAACTAACATATGTTACTTATCAGTATTCATGCTGGTTAAAACAACAATACATATCACCATTTAATGCTCATTATGTTTTGCGTAAAAATGCTTACCCTTAAAAATAAGTGTAAGCACGAAGTCACTAACACAGCACTTTCGCTGATGCAGGACTTTAGCCTAACGTTCGGACTTTCTACTCACGTTATTGACCCCACAATGGCCATCGTTTAACGGCGTACAACACTAAAGCAAAAATGCGTCTGAGTGAATTAGAGAGTTAAATCAGTAAAAAACATCATAAAGCACTGAAAAATGATGATATATCAACAAAAATTGTAGATAAACACAAATTGACAGAAGAAGGATTAACAATGAAAAAAATACTGGTAGGCGGTTTTTGCGCCTCTCTTATTGTTGGGTTAAGCGCTTGTAATAACGACACTATGAGCGAAGAAACGCCTAAAATAGCAAAAACAGAAACAGCGACGGCTG
Organism: Shewanella sp.; assembly: GCA_028223395.1. Taxonomy (GTDB): domain Bacteria; phylum Pseudomonadota; class Gammaproteobacteria; order Enterobacterales; family Shewanellaceae; genus Shewanella. The sequence continues at coordinate 10,103 of JAOIUG010000017.1, read as the reverse complement.
TGCATCATGCGTTAACGTCTGGCATTGATTTTGCCAATTTCGATAAATCTGTGCGTCCACAAGATAACTTTTACTCTTATGTAAACGGCACTTGGGTCAAAAATACTGTTATTCCAAGCGATCGTACCAGCACTGGTGCCTTTTATGATCTACGTGAAAAATCACGTGATGATGTAAAAGCAATTATTGAAGAAGTGGCTGCTACGGTCGATTTAAAAGCCGGCAGTGACGAGCAAAAAGTGGCGGATCTTTACCGCTCGTTTATGGATGTTGAAACCTTAAACAAATTAGGTGTCACACCAATCGAAAGCGAGCTGGCAAAAGTAAACGCAATCAAAGATAAAGCTGAACTTGTGACTTATTTTGCTCGCAGCCAAATCATCGGCGGTGGCACTCCCATGGCTTTTTACATTGGTGTGGATGCAAAAAACTCAAGCCGTTATGCAACTCATGTTTGGCAATACGGGTTAAGCCTACCTGAAAAAGATTACTACTTTAACCAAGAAGAGCGCTTCGTGAATATTCGCAAAGCCTTTGTTGCACATATTGAAAAAATGTACACCCTAGCAGGCCTCGCAAACCCGGCAAAAAGTGCACAAGCAGTATTAGCCTTAGAAACGGCGATTGCAGAACAACATTGGGATGTTGTGCAAACTCGTGATAGCAGCAAAACGTACAACTTGTATCAGGTAAAAGATCTCGCCACCCTTGCACCAGACATTAACTGGAAAGGCTACTTAGCAGCTTTAGGTGCAGATAAGCAAACTGATATCATAATTAATCAACCGAGCTTCATCAAAGGGTTGAATGCGGTGATCAAAGATACTGATCTTGCCACATGGAAAACTTACATGCAGTGGCAGGTACTGACTCATGCCGCCAGCAGCTTAAGCGAAGATCTTGATCAAGAAAATTTTGCATTTTTCTCTAAGACTCTTAACGGACAAGAAGAGCAGCAACCTCGCTGGAAACGTGGCGTAGCTTCAGTCAATGGCCTACTGGGCGAAGTTGTTGGTAAAGTGTACGTTAAACGTCACTTTGCTCCTGCAGCAAAAGAGCGTATGCAAGTGCTAGTCGAAAACCTACGCGGCGCTTACGGCGACAGCATTGAAGCATTGGACTGGATGAGCGCTGACACTAAAGTTGCAGCAAAAGATAAGCTGGCCAAGTTTGATCCTAAAATAGGCTACCCTGATCGCTGGGAAAACTACGACAAACTCGTGATCAAATCGAATGATTTGTTTGGTAACAATTTACGTGCAAGTCAGTTAAGCCATGAAAAAGAGCTAGAAAAACTCGGCAGCCCTATCCGCAAATGGGAATGGCATATGACGCCACAAACCGTTAATGCTTACTACAATCCAACAATGAATGAGATTGTGTTCCCCGCCGCGATTTTGCAACCTCCCTTTTTCAACATGGAAGCTGATGATGCAGTTAACTACGGCGGCATTGGCGCGGTAATCGGCCATGAAATGGGCCATGGGTTTGATGATCAAGGTGCTAAATTTGATGGCGAAGGTAATTTAAGAGATTGGTGGACCGAGCAAGACTTAAAAGAATTCTCTATCCGTGGTAAAGCATTGATCAATCAATATAACGATTATGCTGTTTTTGATGATCTTCATGTTAACGGTGAGCTCACCCTTGGCGAGAACATCGGCGACCTTTCAGGTGTCACCATTGCTTATCGCGCATATCAAAAATCGCTAAAAGGTAAAGAGGCCCCCGTGATTGACGGCCTTACCGGTGATCAGCGTTTCTTCATTGGTTTCACTCAGATCTGGCGAGCAAAAATCAAAGAAGCGTCAATGCGTAACCGCGTAGCTACCGATCCACATTCACCAGCGCAGTTTAGAGCATTAGGCGCATTATCCAATATGCCTGAGTTTTACACCACCTATGATGTCAAGCCGGGTGATGGTATGTATATCGCGCCTGAGAAACGTGTAAAAATCTGGTAATGATGAACCTGTAGTTCAACAATATTAATCCGCAAAAGCTGTTAATGACATCGACATTAACAGCTTTTTTGCTTCGTAATGCTAAAAGTAGCATCGGATCAATGCACAATATCTTTGGTCACTTCGACACGCTTTTTTGTGACGAAGTAAATAAAAGTCTATACTCCCGCCCAATCAGCCCCATAAGATGAAACAATATGAACGATATCATTGAGCAACTACAAGAGATGAGTGAAACGGTTCCCGTCCCATTAGAACTGGCAACTTTTGAGCAACTCGTTGAAGTAGAAGAAGAGATCTTAATTCCACTGCCGCTAGCATTAAAAGAGTACCTCATGTATGCCAGTGATGTGATCTGCGGCAGCTTAGAGCCGGTAACCGCAAGCGATCCTCATTCACATACTTTTCTGCCTGAAGTTGCCGCTTACGCATGGTCAATTGGATTGCCACGAGAGTTTATTCCTATTTGTCAGCGTGGTGATGCCTTTTTCTTTATTAGCCAAGAAGGTGAAATCAAACTGTGGCAAGATGATGAAATAGAAGAAGACAGTTGGGAAACCTTCTGGGAATGGGCTGAAAATGTGTGGATGCGCAGCTAAACATTAATAAAGGAAACACCATGTCTAAAGATCTTGGCCTCAATGCCATTGAAATGCAGTATTTACGTCACTCACTGGCGCTCAGTACCGCTCAAGTGGCTGAAATAGGAAAGGTGTCAGAAGCTGACGTCATCGCCTGGGAAGCCGGCGAGCAACCAGTGCATAATGCAGTACAAAAAAGACTGCTTGAAATTGATGAAGCCATCGAAATGCAAGTATTAAATACCTGTGATGGCATTGAAGCATTATTTTCCAAAGAGCCAAAACGCACCCTAAGCTTTGTTGTCTATCCAACCCAGGCATTATATGCCCAATATAATCCAGAGTTTTTAGGCACATTGCCACTTGCGGCGTTATACAACACTTCCGCTTGGCGAATAAAAAAGGAATGTAAACTGGTACTGGAAGTTGACGTTGTTTTAGTACCACTTGACGCTGAAGCTTATAAAGCATACCGAGATAAAAACGGCCTTAAAGAAAGCCGTGAAAACCGGGCGAAATGGGCAGCTGCGCAGTAATAATCTGCGTTTAAAAAAGCATCCAATGGATGCTTTTCATCTGCGTTTAAGTCGCTTGGGCGCCGGCAGTCTCTTTTGCAAGCGCACTTTGCATGGTTTTACTCGTGCTACACCTATCGCGATACGCCGCTAATTTAGGAGGCAATGTTTGCTCAAACTTGGTCGCCCACAATAAGGTATGGCCTAACAAGATATCAGCCACACTCAAGGTATCGCCCAATAAAAAATCGGTCTCAGGTAGCCATGTTTCGGCAATCGCTGCGGCTTTATCAAACTCCCATTTAGCCACTGCGAACATGGCCTCAAGTCTTAGCGCTTCAGGTATGGCAAACCGATGTTTACCAATCGTCCATAACGGTTGCTCTAGCTCGCCGGTAATAAAGCTTACCCATTGATGGTGTAGCGCTGAAGCTTCTGTGCCTGCTTTAGGTAACAATTGATCTTGACCGTATTTTTCGGCTAAAAATATTGCTATCGCGGCCGACTCGGTGATCACATTGCCATTATCAATCAAAGTTGGTACTTTTCCGCTGGGATTAATGGCGAGGAAATCCGGTTGACGATTATCGCCTTTAGAAAAATCAATAAACTTGTATTCCCAATCCAAGCCCAACGCTTCTAATGTCCACGACACTCTTAGTGAACGGCTGCTTGGTACGCCATATAACGTTATCATTTACACTTTCCTCTATTGTGTTGTATTTAGATCCTACGCTACCTTGATATGACATAAATAGAAACATGCTCATCACAAATGTCATCATTTAATTCTCCACTATGGCGGCATAATAACTTGGCAGTGAAATGTCATACCTCAGTAAGTATCAGCGACGCTTACCCTCTAGAGCGTAGGCTTTACTCGCATCTTGACTAGCGAGAATGACTAACGTGAATGAATAATGGCCACAGTAATAGTCCATCAGCTGAAGATGAAAATAATGAGGCTGAGCGGTCCACTTTTTACAACAAAAACCTGTTACTCTCAACGTTATATTCATGTATCGATGTACACTGAAAATAACATCGTGCTTGGAGCTAATAGACGTTTGTTAGCCAATGATATTTTTAATTAATCAACATAGTAGCCAAACAATGAGCAAGAGTCATACTCGACCATTTTTATCGTTATTTTTTCAACTTCGTTCACTTATTCCCGCAATGGGCCCTGGCATTTTAATGGCGGCAGCCGCCGTTGGTGCTTCTCATTTAGTTGCCTCAACCCGTGCAGGTGCTGAATTTGGCTGGCAGCTCGCGTGGGTTATTTTAGCCGTTAACTTGCTCAAATATCCTTTTTTTGCCGCGGGCGCACGCTACACGGCCGCCACGGGTGAGAGTTTACTTGAAGGCTATTTAAAGCTCGGACGCCGATATTTATGGCTCTTTACTGGTCTTAACCTTATTGCGGCGATTGCCAGCACCGCCGGCGTTGCAATGTTAACCGCGGCGATGTTAACGCTATTTATCCCCTTGCCGATTGATTTATTAGCTCTTATCGTGTTGCTGTCAAGTGTCGCAATTCTTATTTTTGGTCATTATGCATTACTCGATAAAATGACCAAAGTGATTATGTTAGCGCTCACTTTAACCACTTTAATTGCCGTCGCTTTAGCGTTTAATGCACCGTCAATCGTGCAACCAGATTTTGTCTCAACCTCACCGTGGCAATGGGCCTATATTGGTTTTTTAGTGGCAATGATGGGCTGGATGCCAGCACCGATTGAGGTGAGCACTTGGCAGTCATTGTGGTTACTTGAGAAACAAAAACAGCAACACGTCAGTAAACAGCAAGCCATCTTAGACTTTAATTTTGGGTATATCATTACCGCTTTATTAGCGATTGTTTTTTTAGCCTTAGGCACACTTGTGATGCATGGAAGCGGTGAAAGTTTTTCAGCATCTGGCGTGCAATTTTCTAAACAATTGATTGATTTGTATAGCGAGATAATGGGAAATGACAGCCGTTATTTGATCGCCGCCGTAGCTTTTCTATGTATTTTTAGCACGACCGTCACTGTCATTGATGGTTACAGTCGAACATTAAATACCGGTTGGCAGTTACTCAACAACGCTCAAGACAACGACAACAGACTCAACTTCGTAATGTGCCTGATCAGCTTATGTGGGTTAGCTATTATTTTATTTTTTAAAGGCGCACTACTCCCGCTACTTGAAGGTGTGATGATCCTCGCGTTTATGACCACAGTCATTTTTGCTCGGCTCAATTATAAATTGATGATCAGCACTGCAATCCCAGCTCAAGATCGTTATGGTTTAAAAATGAGAATCCTCTCTTTATTTGGCTTAACCTATCTTGTCAGTTTCGCGGCGTTATTCATCTATTGGATGTTCACTAAGTAAAAAGGGTTAATTCGAGTGTTTGATATCACTAAAATGGTTCTCTACGCCGCAGTACTAAGCTTAGGATTATCTGTTAAGGGTTACGCTGCGCAAAACGGCATTGAAAACCAAGTCATAGCGCGTCAATTGTCGGACATTCTTGCCCAAGAGCAACGTCCTTTTAGCGGCGTGATTATGGTCAAACGTGATAATCAACCGCTATTGACTTATTATCGCGGCGAAGGCATTAATGAACAATCACAGTTTGTGATTGCATCGTTATCAAAACAGATCACCGCGGCGTTAATACTAAAAGCGGTCGATGACGGTAAGTTGAGTTTAACAAATCCTATTAGCCACTATTTTAAAGCACGCAAGCAGTTCGTATCTCACCTCCCTGATACCGTCACTATTTCACATTTACTTAGCCATACTTCAGGGCTGATTAATCCTCGCCAACCTCCTTTATTTGAACCTGGAAGTCAGTTTAAATATTCTAATTACGGTTATACTCTACTCGGTGAAATCCTCACCATTGTGGATCAACGTCCTTTTATCGAGCAAGTTAATAACCCTAATGCACACAGCTTAACAGGGATAAAAGCCTACCGAGGTAAGATGTCTGCCGCTCAACGTCAGTTGCCATCGCTTGTGCTCGGTCGAGACGAAACCCACAATGCGCAAGCGCACCCTACGTCTCGCTATGACAATGTTGATATTGACATCACTACGCAATTAATCCCTGCCGGGGGCATGATAGCTTCTGCTGAGGCTTACAGTGATTTTCAGCATACGCTTTTTTCAGGGCAGTTAATTAGCCCACAAAGTTTGATGGCAATGACAACAGCTCATACCCAACGTCCCCACCGTTGGGGCGACATTAATTATGGTTATGGCACTCAGTTAAATACCGAACAAGGGATCGCCGAATATAGTCATAGTGGTTATCTTCCTGGCTATATGAGTTTGGCGCTGTATTACCCACAATCTAAGGTTAATGTGATTATTTTAGAAAATACCTCTTGGGATCTATCCGATACTAAGCGCACATTTCGCCTACACGACACCTTACGTGACAGCATTCGCACGGCATTAATTGCACAAGGCTCACACTCGACTGCGTTATAATGGTTGCCAGTAAATATCGCCCCTTTCTGTTATACTCAGCCACGATGGGTTACGCAGCCGCGCGGCCAAATAGATGAAAGAAGTATACATATGATCAACAACGATATTTTACGTAAAGTTCGCTACATTCTAGATTTAAGCAATGCCAAAATGATCCGTATTTTTGCTAAAGCTAAACATGAAGTCAGCCAAGAACAAATGATAGACATGCTAAAAAAAGAGTCAGAAGAAGGCTATCAACCTTGTAACGACAAAACCATGTGTATGTTTCTTGATGGCTTTGTGATCTACAAACGCGGACTCAAACCCGGGGCCGATGTGCCTGCACCGCTGGCACAGCTAACCAACAATTTGATCTTTAAAAAGTTAAGAGTGGCATTTGAGCTACGCGAAGATGATATTTTAGAAGCGCTCACTTTAGCAGAATTTAACATGTCAAAGTCAGAGCTTGGCGCCTTGTTCAGAAAACCGGGACACAAGCATTACAAACCTTGTGGTGATCAGGTTTTACGTAACTTTTTAATGGGGCTTTCTTTAAAGCATCGCCCTAAGTAGCCAGCCTATAGTTTGACGATGAAGCGCAGCCATTGCTGTGCTTTTTATACCTGCCTTGCCTCACCAAAAAAAAAGCCTGTGATCGCCTGACAACATATAATAATGATCACACTTTGTGTTAATCTTCGATGCACAGCATCACAGTTTCTCCACTTCTAACAAAAACAAAGAAAAGGTTTCTAATGGACGATAACAAACGCCCGCTCTACCTTCCTTTTGCCGGTCCCGCGATCCTAGAAGCACCTTTGATTAACAAAGGCAGTGCTTTTACCGATGAAGAACGGATATTTTTCAATCTTGAAGGCCTCTTGCCTCACGTCATTGAGACCATTGAAGAGCAAGCATCGCGTGCTTACGATCAATATAAAAATTTTACCAATGATCTCGATAAGCACATTTATCTTCGAAATATTCAAGACACCAACGAAACCCTATATTATCGTTTAGTGCAAAATCACATCACAGAAATGATGCCCATTATTTACACCCCAACGGTGGGAATGGCATGTGAGCGTTTTTCCAAAAACTACCGCCGTAACCGTGGCTTATTTATTTCTTATCCTAATAAAGATCGCATTGATGACATTCTCAATAACTCGACCCGTCAAAAAGTAAAAATTATTGTCGTCACTGACGGTGAGCGGATCTTAGGCCTTGGCGATCAAGGGATTGGCGGCATGGGGATCCCAATTGGTAAACTATCACTTTACACCAGCTGTGGCGGCATTAGCCCAGCTTATACGTTGCCAATTACGTTAGATGTTGGCACCGATAACCCGCACCTGCTTGAAGATCCTATGTACATGGGCTGGCGTAATCCACGTATTGGCGGTGAACAGTACACTGAATTTGTAGAAGCCTTCATGCAAGCCGTTCATCGTCGCTGGCCTGAAGCACTGATCCAGTTTGAAGACTTTGCGCAGAAAAATGCCATGCCATTACTGGAGCGCTATAAAGATCAATACTGCTGTTTTAATGATGATATTCAAGGAACTGCAGCTGTTACTGTTGGCTCTCTTTTAGCAGCTTGTAAAGCCGCTGGCACACAACTGAGCGAGCAACGTATCACCTTTTTAGGGGCAGGCTCCGCCGGTTGTGGCATTGCGGAAGCAATTGTGGCGCAGATGGTATCTGAGGGCATAAGCGAAACCCAAGCACGTCGCCAAGTGTTCATGGTTGACCGCTGGGGAATGTTGCAATCAAACATGCCCAACCTACTGCCTTTTCAGCAGAAGTTAGCGCAAGATTGTGACGACATAGCAAATTGGGACAATTTCAGCGAACATATCTCTCTACTGGATGTGGTGAACAATGCTAAGCCAACAGTATTGATTGGCGTCTCCGGCGCACCTGGGTTATTCAGTGAAGCCATTATTAAAGCGATGCACAGTCATTGTGATCGCCCAATTGTGTTTCCACTGTCAAATCCAACAAGCCGTGTTGAAGCCACGCCAAAAGATATTTTGCACTGGACTAAAGGTCAAGCATTAGTCGCAACGGGAAGCCCATTTGAGCCGGTTGTCATTGACGGAGTTAGCTATGAGATTGCCCAATGCAATAATAGTTATATTTTCCCAGGAATTGGTCTTGGCGTCCTTGCCTCAGGTGCTGCACGCGTCAGTGACGCGATGTTAATGGCATCAAGCCGTGCGTTAGCTGAGTGTTCACCACTGTCAATTAATGGTGAAGGCTCACTACTACCACAACTTGAAGATATTCATAGCGTAAGTAAACATATTGCGTTTGCCGTGGCTAAAGTTGCCATTGAAGAAGGCCACGCACTGCCAACCAGTGATGATCTTCTCACTCAAGCGATTGAAGGTAATTTCTGGACAGCTGAGTATCGCAGGTACAAGCGGACCTCTTTCTAAGTCGCACTCTACAAACAAAAAGACAAAAAGCAGCCTTATCAGGCTGCTTTTTTACTAGGGGCTGTTGATCTTTCGCGGTTGTTTTTGCCGCAGTGTATTGGCTATTTTCACAAAGCGGAGGCTATGGCGTTTCGTTATTCTCCACAAAGAGTCTACAGCACAGTCAAAATAGCCAAGAAACGCGGCCCTTTGGGTTCGTTGCAATTCTTTTATTTTTTATTCTTTTATGACTAGAGTGCGTGAGTGCGTTACGCGCTTTTCAGTTAGCCAGCTAAGCATCATCGCTCAAGCCTTGTACTAAACTAATTGAATTCGAAAAAAATAAGCTCGAAAGATCAACAGCCCCTAGCAAGGCAGATAAACGACACCTTTAACCACCACTCACTCACAAAACACTCAAAGCATATTTGGGAGAATTTTTCGCGCCTATTATTTCATCAACAATCTCATCAATATCGATGTTTTTACTTAATATTTAGCGTTTAGTAGCACTTTCTTACCGAACGATCCTCAAGTTCCAACTCTAACTAAGGCTCAGCATTGCCTGCCAGCATGAATGTTGCTATGTTACTGATTAACAATGGCTGGTTATATGTTTTTGTTTGATATGATATTTAATTTAGGCATGTCTAAGCTGAAAAATACCTTTCCTAACTTTAATAAGCACCTTAAAGCAGGTGATTATAAAAAAGCGGCATTAGAATCATCTCATAAGAAAAGATATTGCAGATGAACGTAATACTTATGTACGAAATTTATTAGCAGGTGCATTATGAAGAAAAAGCTAATTTTGACGATGCTTTGCTTATCAAGCGTAGCCAGTGCTCAAAGTAATGAACATGTAATTAAACAAACATATACAGATCACAACAGGACCGATGGCTACTTTATAAAAAAAGTACAATTGGATGATCAAAAGGTAGTACAAAAATTAATTACGAAAAACTGGTATTTTTCTGAGCAATTAGAACATCAGAGTAACCCGAGCAAAGAGATCAATAACTGTCAAAGTTTATCTAACGCATTAAATGATGGGTACAAAGCTCTAAATTATCAAGAAGAGTCCATGATCGATGCTATGGATAAAATGTGTAATGTTTGGAGTATAATGGGGCAACTTAGTCAATCTAA
>JAOIUG010000016.1 GCA_028223395.1 Shewanella sp. | reverse complement strand
GTATTATCATTATCGTTCGTGTAGCATGCGTGTGAATTATTACGAACAATTTATCGCTAGATGTTAGCTAGCCGTTATTAAGGGATTTTTATGCAACTAAACAAATCAATTTTGGCGACAACTATTGCACTCTCAATGGGAGTGTTAACAGCTTGTGGCGGTTCTGACTCGTCTAGCCCAGAGACTGCTCCAGAGACGGCTCCAACGAATAGCGCGCCAACTGACGTTGTTTTATCAAATACAACGGTTGATGAAAATACGGCCAATGCCGTCGTCGGTACATTATCTGCTGTGGATGCCGATGCAAGTGATACGCACACTTACAGTGTTGCTGGCGAGCAATTTGTCGTCGACGGTGACAGCTTAAAGTTGGCTGAAGGCGTGATTTTAGAAGCTGATGATGTTGACTCTTTAGAGCTGACCGTTGAGCTAACAGTAACTGACAATAATAGTGGTAGTTTCACAAAAGAAGTGACCCTTACCATTAATGATCTCATGGACCGTTATGCCTTTAATAGCAAGTTCGATGAGGAGAAGTCTAGCGTATCTTATACTGGCCAGACAGCTCGTCATATTTTGATTGCTGAGCTTAATGACTACATTAAAAATGGCCTTGAAGACGATATCGACTCCGGTAAACTGACCGACAAAGCGAGTGTACTGGCCGCGTTAAACTCTTTATACATTCCTGATGAAAAGACGCAGTATGATGATATCGCAATCTCCTTTATCGATAACGCTAAACACGGTCTTGTGTCTGACATTACCGGCTATAAGAATCTGAAGGATAAAGTTGCGGGTAACGATGCTAAAGGGCAAAGCAAAGATTGGAATAATGGTGAGTTTGCAGGTTATGCTAATAAAGGTGTGCTGTCACCCTCACTTTTGATCGATACTTTATTCGATAATTTAGCCACTAACGCAGCTGAAAAGATTAACGGCGTAGTACGTAAAGATGTATTTGGTGAGGATATCACTAAAGTTTACATTGATAAGCATGGTGTTGATTTAGCTCAGTTTATTCAAAAGTTCTTGCTAATGTCTATTACTTACTCTCAGGCATCAAATGACTACTTTGGTATTGATACTGAAGGCAAAGGCTTAACTACGGACAACATCAACCCGGCTAAAGAAGGGGCGGCTTACACCAGCCTTGAGCACCAATTTGATGAAGGCTTTGGTTACTTTGGCGCTGCCCGTAACTACCTTGAATATAGCGACGTGGAAATTGCAGGTAAGGTATCAGACGATAATGGTCGTGCGGCATGGAATGGTTCGCATGATACTGACGGTGATGGCAAAATTGACCTGCGCAGTGAGTACAACTTTGGCCAATCAGTGAATGCCGCGAAGCGTGACTTAGGCACTGCCGATAACGCTGCTGCGACTGATTATACCACGCAAGCCATGACGGCATTTATCGCCGGTCGTCAATTAATTAATGACAATGTCGGTAATGAATTGACCGAAGAGCAATTCAAAGAACTTAAAGATTATACTCAAAAAGGCCTTGATGGATGGGAGCGTGCAATTGTCGCAACAGTTATCCATTACATTAATGATCTCAGTGCAGATCTGACTTTGCTAGCCAATAGTGATGCTGAGTTTAACTTTAACGACACTGCAAAGCACTACTCTGAAATGAAAGGTTTTGCACTGGGATTACAGTTTAGTGAGTATGCAGGCATTAGCGATGAAAACTTCGAAAAAGTACACCAGTTGATGCGCGATGCGCCAGAGCTGACTGGTGATGTTGAAGCTTATATTGACGATCTCGCTGCCGCCCGCAAAATCTTACAAGATAGCTACGAGCTAAATGAAGAGAATGTTGCTGGCTGGTAATGACTCGCCGTTGAACGACGCCTAAATTAGGCAAAAAGCTTGGTACTGAAAAGTGCCGAGCTTTTGTTGTTTCTGTATTAAGGAAAAAATATGTTAAGCCATCCCAGTTATTCACTGTTAACTTTTGCGTTGATTACAGCCTTATTAAGTGGCTGTAATGAAAGTACCAGTAGTGATGAAGGTGCTGATTACGGCAACCAAGACAACACCACTTCAGATTTTGATCAAAAGGCGTTAATCACCAATCTTGTTGATGGCGTCATCACACCCACTTTTGAGCAATTTGTCAGTGTAAGCGACCAACAAGTGAGCGATATAAATGCTTATTGTTCTGCAGCCGTTGCTTTTGAGCAAGACTCGAGTAATAACAACGCGTTAAATCAAACGAGCGACACAGCCAAACAAAGTTGGCGGCAGACGATGTCTGTCTGGCAGCAAGTTGAAATGATGCAGCTTGGCCCATTACTAAATGATGACGGTGCACTGCGCAATAAGATCTATTCTTGGCCGGTGATTAGTCGCTGTGGCGTTGACTTAGATGTGGTTTCTTTTGAAAAAAATGACATCAATGGCGTACCTTACGATATTACTGCGCGTACTCCAGCGCGCAAAGGGTTAGCGGCGTTAGAGTACTTATTGTTTGCTCCCAATTTTGAACACAGTTGTACGGGCTCAGTGACTCCATCTGGCTGGGATAACCGCACTGATAATGACCGACGCATCGCCCGTTGTGAGTTTGCAGCAGAAGCGGCCAAAGACATCAATCATAATGCACAGCAATTGCTCACGCAGTGGAGTGGTGATAACGGTTATGGCGCAACCTTAAAACAAGCCGGTGAAGCCAATAGCCGTTTTGCTACAGTGCATGACGCTGTTAACAAGCTCTCTGACGCGTTGTTTTACATCGATAGCGTAACTAAAGATCGCAAGTTAGCCATGCCATTAGGATTATTTGCCAACAACTGTGGCAGTAGTGTGTGCCCTGAAGACGTCGAATCACCACTTTCAGAGCATTCAATGAACAATATCACCAGTAATTTAGAGGCATTAGAAGCGTTGTTTTCTGGCCATGACGGGCTTGGGTTTGATGACTATTTAATTGACGAAAATGAGACCGATACTGCAACAGCATTGCGTGACCGTATCGCCGCTGCATTAGCAAATAGTCGTAATTACCAAACCAGTTTCGCCAATACGCTGACCAGTGATGAAGCCAAAGCCGCCGCCACTCACCAAGAAGTAAAAGCTGTGACTGATAAACTTAAAACTGACTTTATCCATGCGCTATCACTTGAGCTACCAAAAACTTCAGCTGGAGATAATGACTAATGAATCACCTTGCAACATGCAAAAAGCTGAGCCTTGCTATCGCTATCCAGTTAGCGTTGCTCAGTCAGGTTTCTGCGGCCGACAAAGTATCGACAGCCAACAGCCCAGCGGGCAAAGACGGATCCGTTCAGGCAAATGACGCTTACATTGAAAAAATGCAGATCATTGGCCAAAGCCAAGGTCTCAGTAAACAAACAGGATCAGCCACTTTAATTGATGAGCTGGCGCTCGAGCAGTTTAAATTTGATGATATTAACCGTGTCTTGTATAGCGTACCTGGTGTCAATATTCGCGAAGAAGATGGCTATGGATTACGCCCTAATATCGGTTTTCGCGGTACAACACCAGAGCGCAGTAAAAAAATTAACATTATGGAAGATGGTGTCTTAATTGGTCCTGCTCCCTATTCAGCAGCGTCAGCTTATTACTTTCCAGTGACATCCAAAATGACCGCTATTGAGGTATTTAAAGGCCCTTCAGGGATTAAGTATGGACCCAATACTGTTGCGGGATCGCTCAATATGGTCACCCGCGCTGTCCCGCAAAGTAGCGAAGGTTTAGTCGACATTTCAGGCGGTAGCCATGGTTTTGCTAAGGCACATGCTCATTATGGGGATACTATCGGCGATGTTGGTTTTTTGCTTGAAGGCGTGCATATGCGCGCCGACGGCTTTAAAGTACTCGATGGCGGCGGCGATACCGGCTTTGAGAAAAATGACATCATGACTAAGTTGCGTTATGACCTAGCAGGTAATAGTTTTAATCAAACCTTTGAACTGAAGCTCGCTTATGCAGATGAAAACTCTAATGAAACTTATCTAGGGCTTTCTGACGCTGATTTTGCCGCTAATCCAAACCGCCGTTATGCTGCGAGCCAGTTGGATCATATGCAGTGGAGCCACTCTCAGGTGCAGTTTAATCACTTTATCAGTGGTGACAACATTGATGTGATCACCCGAGTGTACCGTAACGATTTTGATCGCGCTTGGAATAAAATTAATGGCTTTAAGAAATTCGATGATAGTTACGTGAGTTTACAAAAGATTTTAGCCAACCCAGATGAAGACGATAATACGCGCACTTTTTACAGTATTTTAACGGGCGCCCAAGACTCAATCATTGAGCCGCAACAGATTATTTTGGGTAATAACGATCGTACTTATTACTCCCAAGGTATCCAGTCAGACATAAACTTGCAGCTTGAACTCTTTGGTTTAAAACATCAATTGGCAACCGGTGTGCGTTTTCATCAAGATCAAATTGAGCGTAACCACACCCTTAATACTTATTTGATGCGTCAAGGAAACCTAGTCAGTGACGGTGAAGGAACCAAAGTTTCTACCACCGATCGCGAAAAAACGGATGCTTTATCGGTGTATTTGCAAGATACCATTAGCATTAACGCATTGGATCTTACCCTAGGTGTGCGTGGCGAATTTATTGATGCACATTATCAAAATCGTGAAGCAGGTCAAGCGCTTGTTTACCTCAATAAGAGTACTCGAATTTGGCTACCTAGTTTCAGTGCGTTTTATACATTGTCAGATAATGCAGGTCTACTGTTTGGTGTGCATGAAGGATTTTTGCCTACGAGCCCGCAACAACATCCCAGTATTGATGTGGAAAGCAGCATCAACTATGAGCTGGGTGGTCGTTATAATGATGGTGACTTCAACTTAGAGGTTATTGGCTTTTTTAACGATATTAGTAACCTAAAAGAAGGCTGCCAATTCTCAAGTTGTGGTAGTGACAATAACACCGAATTTAATGGCGGTGAAGTTGATGTCTTTGGTGTGGAGTTAACGTCGGGTTATAGCATTACGTTAACAGATGATTTATCGCTGCCACTGTCGCTGTCGTACACATATACACAATCAGAGTTTAAGACCAGCTTTTACTCCGATTTTGATATGTGGGGTGATGTGACCGCAGGTGACGAACTGCCTTATTTAGCTAAAGATCAGCTGGCGATTAACATTGGTTTGGTCAGCAACCAATGGGACGTTAACATGATTGTACGTTACATCGGCGAGATGAAAGAAGCATCAGGCGAGGACGTTGTGTTGTCTGGCAGCAGCACCGATGCACTGACCGTGGTAGATATGTCGGCAAGTTATAACTTTGATCAGTATGGGCTTATTTATCTTAAAGCTGACAATTTATTGGATTCACAGAAGATTGTTAGCCGTCGCCCCTATGGTGCAAGACCAAGCAAAGCGCAACAGTTCCAGATAGGTTACCAATATCGCTTTTAACCATTCGGCGATGGCGTTGAGCGCCATCGCCAATTTGGTAGCATGATTTAAACAAACCTTGCTAAAATGGCGCAAACACGCAACTGTTTGCGCTAACAACCCATATTTCTCTCTTTCCTAACGCCACAGCAATATTCATCTATTGCGCGGCTGGCACTGGTAGGTGTATTACTATCGACAGCATTATCGAATTTTTAACCAGCAATTTAAGCGAGTTACTGAATTACCCATTCGATACCAGTAAGCGTATTTTTGTCGGTTACCTATTGGGCGCGGTAACACTCGCGTTGAGTGTTTACTTAGCACAACACAAGGCGGTGGACGGCTCATCCCGTTCTGTGTCGGGTTTTGTCTCATTTTTGTTGCCTAAAAAAGTGTTTCTGGCGCCCTCAGCCAAACTTGACTATCAATTATTGGTTTTTAATAAGCTGATTAAAGCGGCGTTGTTTGCCCCGTTAATGCTGACAATGGTTCCCGTGGCGCTGTGGGTATCATCAGCGCTAGAATCGAGCTTAGGCGGTGTGTTATTGCTTGATACGCCCGCTTGGCTAGTTATGTGTCTATTTACAGTATTACTGTTTGTTCTCGACGATTTTAGCCGATTTTTATTGCATTACCTGCTGCATAAAGTGCCTTGGTTATGGCAGTTTCATAAAGTGCATCACTCTGCGACTGTTCTCACACCTTTAACGATATATCGCACGCACCCAATAGAAAGCTACCTTTATGGCTGCCGTATGGCGTTATCACAAGGGATCGCGGTGGGGATAGGGTATGCGCTATTTGGCGCAACATTGAAAATGTATGATGTACTAGGAGCCAATGTATTTGTTTTTGCTTTTAATGTGTTGGGCGCTAACTTACGCCATAGCCATATTTGGTTTAGCTGGGGTGACAAACTGGAAAAATGGTTTATAAGTCCGGCGCAGCATCAAATTCATCACAGCACTGCATTGGTACATCGTGATACCAATTTAGGCTCAGCACTGGCGATTTGGGATCGAGCTTTAGGTTGCTTAATCATGGCAAGTAGCGTAACTGAACTCACTTTAGGCGTCGGTCGTTTCAATGCTCACAACAGTTTATGGGGCATTTACAGCGAACCGTTTGCCCATATATGGCGTCGCTGCCAGTATTACGTGACTCAACTGAGGCGACGAACTTGAGTATTATTGTGCTAGAAAAGCAAGTCATCGGGTGAGTCAAACCTTTATTCTGATATACAATATGCGGCAATTGTAAAGGTTAATAAGACTGTTGAGAGATTATGTTTCTAGGTTCTTTTTTTAAAAAAGCAGATCAGGCGGTCGTCATCGCCCCAGAGCAAGCCAGTGAATTTGCTAAAAGTATTGCTCATGATTTTAACCCTATTCATGACGTTGCAGCGAAAAGGTTTTGTGTACCCGGTGATTTACTTTTCTCACTGGTGTTAAATCATTATGGCCTGAGTCAAAAAATGAGTTTTAACTTTGCTGGTATGGTAGGGCAAGGTGTTCAATTACAGTTCCCTGAGGCTGCCGGTGAAGACTTCGACATTCGAGACGATAAAGATAAATGTTATTTAAACGTGCATCGCAGCGGTGATGTTCGGCATTGCGATGTGCAAATCGAGTCTTTTATTCGTAAATATGTTGCTTTTTCTGGGCTTAATTTTATGCATATATTGGCGCCAATGATGAAGCAGCATCGAATGATGATAAACCCTGCGAGGCCCTTGGTTATTTATGAAAGTATGTCATTTGACTTAACAACGCTTGATTTTACTGAGGTGGAGCTGACCTTAGTCGAGCAAGATTTGCAGATAGAAGGCAAGCGCGGTGATGTGACTTTAACTTTTGAGCTGCACAGTGGCGACACGTTAGTGGGAACAGGTGTGAAAACATTAGTGATGAGCGGCTTGAGACCTTATATTGATGAGCAAGCACAGCAGATGTTTGATCGCTATGAACAGCGACGATTAAGCTATTGCGCTTAAAGTAAGATAACAGAGTTAAACCGGCAAATAGTAAACGTATTCGCCGGTTTTTTTATGTAAACAAGCTTTAGTTATCCGCATTTTGCGCACGAGATGTAGAACCTTGCTTAGCCACTCGTTAGCCATTCTTAATAGCCGAAATGACATAGACTGTTGTTTGTTGTCAATGTCTCTGGGTGTTCATCAAGCCTGCTTTTTGCGGCTTCTCTGCAATGCCTATATATGTTCTAAGTGCCTTTCTTGCTTGTGGCCTTTTCAAAGGTGAACATTTCGTTGTACTCTGTTTAGCTAATGCGCTTTTAAACTCAGAGTGTATTACATTGGATTTTTTGATTGGCGCTAATTAAGAAAGATCACAAAATCTGACATAAAAATAATTATCTTCTTAACCATAGTATCGATATTTACGTGTAACCTGATGAAAGTGTGGATGCGCACTGATTGATTTGGGTGCCGACTAAAATAATGTACTGAGTGTTAAGCAAGGTATATAAATGATTTGTATCAACGAGGTTTGAATGGAAGCTATTACTGAATTTGTTAGCACAATCAATGGCATTGTATGGGGTACTCCTATGCTCGTCATGATTTTGGGGGTAGGTTTATTCCTCACCTTTGGTTTACGTTTAATGCCTATCCTCAAACTGGGTACGGGCTTTAAATTACTTTGGTCTGGACGCATTCCTGACAAAGATAAAAAAATGAAGGGCGAGATCAGTCCCTTTAACGCACTGATGACTTCATTATCGGCCACCATTGGTACAGGTAATATTGCAGGGGTGGCTACGGCTATCTTTATTGGAGGCCCTGGCGCGCTTTTTTGGATGTGGTGTACAGCATTAGTGGGCATGGCTACTAAGTTTGCAGAAGCGGTATTAGCGGTTAAATACCGAGAGGTCGATGATAACGGCAACCACGTTGGTGGACCGATGTATTACATCAAAAATGGCCTTAGTTCAAAATGGGCTTGGCTGGGCACTGCATTTGCTTTATTTGGCTCGCTGGCGGGGTTTGGTATTGGTAATACCGTCCAAGCTAACTCGGTAGCAGATGCGTTAAATAGTAATTTTGGTGTGCCGACTTGGGTAACGGGCCTAATACTAATGGTGCTTGTGGGCGCTGTGCTAATGGGTGGCATTAAGCGCATTGCTGATGTTGCTGGTAAGTTAGTGCCTATTATGACGATTTTCTATATTGCAGCGGGAGTGGCGGTGTTAATTACTTATGCCGCTGAGATCCCTGCCGCGCTTGAGTTAATCGTCCATAGTGCATTTAACCCTGTTGCAGCGCAAGGTGGATTTGCGGGTGCAGCAGTGTGGGCAGCGGTTCGCTTTGGTGTTGCACGCGGTGTATTTTCTAATGAAGCAGGTCTTGGTAGTGCCCCTATTGCCCATGCTGCAGCGCAAACTAATAATCCTGTCGCACAAGGGTTAGTTGCTATGCTAGGAACTTTTATTGATACGCTTATTGTTTGTACTATTACGGGACTGGCGATTATTGTATCTGGCGCTTGGACATCGGGAGAAAATGGTGCGGCTCTGACTTCTTTCGCTTTTTCACATGCGTTCCCATTGGGTAACTATGTGGTTGCTGTTGCATTATCTGTTTTTGCCTTTACGACAATTTTAGGCTGGAGCTTTTATTGTGAGAAGTGTGTGCAGTTTTTGTTTGGTGTTAAAGCCATTAAACCGTTTAGGATCCTTTGGATTATAGTTGTGCCTCTGGGCGCGGTGAGTTCGTTGGAGTTTATTTGGTTACTTGCAGATACACTTAATGCAATGATGGCTATTCCTAACCTCATTGCCTTGGCATTACTGAGTCCCGTTGTATTTGGACTGACAAGAGAATATTTCATTAAACAGCGTGCAGTGGCTAAATAATCGCTGAGTAAAATGTGGTCTTAATGTTTAAAGCTCCTGAGTGCATTCAGGAGCTTTAAATATAGTTAAAGCCAGAGGTCGTCATCACCCATTGCTTGCTTTAGCTGTGTGCGCTCTAGGTAAGCTTCTAAGCGTTTTTTGACATCTTTTTTATGCGCTAAATCATCTGCCGCTTTTTTATTTTTGGGCGTGGCAAACGCTTCTATTTCTGCATCGTTGGGCACAAAGTCTATTATCTGAGCCATCACGAATTCCTCTTTAAAAGGTATCTACCCCAGTGGTGGTGCTCACCTGTTAGGGATGTTGGGATACTTATAGGTTAATAACAGGTTTATCATGCTCAAATAATAGAGGCGTAAGCCACATTAGTGAGCGCTTAATCAATAATTTAGCAGGCTATCAAACAAAAATATGCGATCTGGCTAGCAAAATAAAATGCTAAGCTTACGTTTATGCAGCTTTTTTATCTCTTTGTTTTATTGGTTTTTTATTGCCGATTAGTGATAAACGAGGCAATTTTTGGAATATTATGTGATGAGAGTCGTAAAAAGAGAAGGATGCTTTGTTGTGAAAAATATATAGGGTATAAAAAATAAAAACCCCCATAAATGGAGGTTTTTCATTAATCAAATTTATTTGATTAGTTAACGCTATCTTTAAGGGTTTTACCCGCTTTAAATTTAGGTATTGTAGCCGCTGGGATTTGGATTTCTTTACCAGTTTGAGGGTTACGACCTGTACGGGCAGCACGCTCTGAAGTTTCAAAAGAACCAAAGCCTACAATAGAGATCTTCTCTCCATTTTTCATTGCTTCAGTCACTGTCTCTTCAAAAGATTTTAGTGCACGTGCGGCTTCAGCTTTAGTGAGTTCCGCAGATTCAGCCATTTTTGCAACAAGTTCAGTCTTATTCATTTGAATCGTCTCTTCTTTCCGTAGATTTGTTAGTAGCACTGTCTAACATGCCACAAGATTTTATATTTTAAAAGTGCTTTAAGCTTATGAAATGACCTTTAAAGTCAAAAAAAATAACGAATTGCCAATTTTCTATTCATCCAGCAGCTGATATAGGATTTTTTTAACCACCTGAGGCTCAAAAGGCTTATCACACAATGCGTTGACCCCAGCTTGTGAGACATTGTTTAAATGCGTACTGTTCGACTCTGATGACACCATTAAAATTGGAATGTGTGATTGCTCGCTGTCGTGCCTAATAAACTGCGTCAGTGCTAAGCCGTCAACGCTGGGCATGTTGTAATCGGTGATCACCAGATCAAACATCTGCTGCTGCATGATCTCTATTGCCTCCTGGCCATCTTGCGCTTCAGTGATCATGCGCAAACCAAGATTGGTAATTGTGCGTTTTATAATATTTCTGGCCATCTTGCTATCATCGACCACGAGTACACGTAAGTCTTGTACATCAAAGTGGACGAGATCTAATTCGTCATGAGTGAGAAAGTCGATAGTTGCGCGTAACGCTTTATGTAAGTGTTTAGAGGTAAATGGCTTTGGCAAAATAGCCACCACACCAGATTGGCGGTAGTGCTCTAATTGTTCTTGGCGACACTCACTGGACACAAGCATGAATTGAATGTCATTAAACCGCTCTGATAACTTGATTTTTTTTAATAAATCTAAGGCGGTTCCATCCTCAAAATGCATCGCGGAGGCGATAAGATCAGGCTGATGTCGTTGAATAATATTAAGAGCCTGTTCAAGGGTTGTCGCCGTTTGAATATGTTTAGCCCCTTCTTGAACTAATCGATTGCTGATGATTTTTCTTTGGGTATCAGAAGGTTCAATCAATAATATGGAGAGTTCACTTGGGTGTAAATTGGTCATAAGTCGCGTTACCATTTTTAATTATTATTAGAGGCTTACTGGTTAGGTAAAGGCGGGTGACTAAACGGACTCAGGCTCTTTAGGCTTCAGATAATGTTTCGTTTTTGGGCTAAATGCAACCCAGTACTGAAAAGTCATCGCCACGATTGCAGCAATAACAATGGTGCTAATAGGGATGTTATACCCCTGGAACATAACTTTAACGTCTTCAGGGGTAATTTGATAGGCAATTATTGCGGCGGTGCCTAACGCGAGCAAAGCCAGCGATTGAATCGCCAAGTATATTTTTAATACGACCGCAGCCCAATAACGACGCATAACTAAGCCGTACAGCACAGGGAATACGCCTAAAGTAAATAGATCATACGATTGTGTCATTATTGTTCGCCATAAAGCCGCAAAGGCCAGTAGGAAATAAATACACATTAATGCAGTTAACATTGGATGAGTTGGTTTCATTATTGTCTTCATTGTTGAAGCGAGCATCTTCAAGTCGCGTGGCGGTTCAATAGCTGGAAGTGTAAAAAAAATGCTGTAGGGAGTCTAGAGGCTATTGATCTTTTGGTTTTTTGAATATCTTCATTACAAGGTTGTTCGCTTTTGTTTAAGATCTAATAGGCGTCGCTAATGCCTGATGAGTGCAGTATTGAGCCTAAAAAGCTAAACTCGATAGGTAGGCAAGCTAATTAAACACAGTCTCAAAGCGTTTTAACGACAGCGATAACGCTTTTATGAATGATTGCGTTACAATAGCGTTATGGTACTTAAAATCTAGAGAGCACGATGAAAGAGTCACAGTTTTGGGAATTAGTTACCCGAACATCTCCTGCACAAGATCAAGTCGAATTAGCTGAAACACTCAAGCAAAAACTGACGCCATTGACGAGAGAGCAGCTGCGTGAATTTGATAAAATTTTTGGTCAACAAATGCGCCGTTCATACTCATGGTCCGTGTGGGGAGCAGCTTATATCATCACCGGCTGTGATTCAGAATATGCCTTTGCCGAATTTAGGTGCTTCTTGATTTCACTAGGAAAAACTTGGTATGACAGGGTTATCGCCTCACCTGATGAACTCGGTAATTTGTCTCAGTGGCCAGAAAAAGACGGTTATGCTTATCCGTTTTTAGATGAATATGACTTAATTGCCGGCCAACTGTATGAAGAAAGAGGCGACGATGAGCTGCCTTATGTTCCCTCTGGTCAAGCAACTCCAGCAGGCAAGAAGTTCTCACATAAGAAAAAACAACTGAAAGCTAGCTACCCTTTGTTGAGTGCAGCATTCCCCTTTTAGTCAGTGACCGTAAGCTCTGCTTTACATTGTTAAAGCCGAGATGGGTACGATAGTTTTTTAACTAAAAAGTGATTTTAAACAATTTGTTAATTCGAATATTCATTGTTTTGGGTAGATTGTTTTTTGCTCAAAAAATAGCGGTTTAGAGCATGTTGTGACAATAACTAATGTAATGACGCAATTAGCTAAAACTGATAGGTTGATTGATATTTAACCATGTGATGTTCTGCTTGCTGGTTAATTATATTTCATAATGACTTGATGTCAGTTGTAACTGTTATATAAATATATAACTTAACGATTGTGAAATAGAGCATCCCCCTTATTTAAAATGTGGAGGCAAATATGAATGTAAGAAAAATAATGGTTGTAGGGCTAGTGATATCAAGTCTGACTTTATCAGGGCTTGCATCTGCGGCAGATAAAACCGTTGAAAATCCAATCACAGAAAATGGCGTGGTTAAAGTGGAGTGGCAAAATCCGGCACACTTTCGCGATATTAAGGCATCTAATGGTTTACAGTCTCGTTTTGAAGCCAGTACATTTAAAGATTTAACTAAAAATTTAAATAAAGAAGCGTCAAAGATCTTAAAACCTGGCGAAAAGCTGGAGTTGGTGGTGACCGATCTTGATTTAGCGGGTGATGTGCAGCCTGCTTTTGGCGATATGACCAATGATATTCGCGTGGTTAAGGACCTTTACCCACCGCGGATCACCTTTAGTTATAAGTTACTTAAAGGTGATAAAGTGATCTCATCGGGACAAGAAAAGCTCACTAATCTTAATTTTTTGAACTCGATGGATATGTATAACACTAAGCCTCATCGTTATGAAAATGCGTTGTTGAAGTCTTGGTTAAAAACCACAGTTGCACCTAAGGTGTAAAGTTTAAGGTATCACTTTTCTTTAGGTGATGTTTTACAGCTTAAAGGCTAAAGCGTGATATGCGCTTTAGCTTTTTTGTTATAACAGTTAAATACGATTTTAGATTGTAGGTTCAATACCTGTCAGCGATAGCAGAGCATCACTTAGTGACTTAACGATAGGCTTATCGCCATAACGATGGCTCTTTTCTAGCTGCAACCTCGCCTTGTGAATCACTGAAAAGCGTCAATATCACTCCAGTCGAACGCTCAATAGTTTATCATTTAAGACCTTGAAATCAGTGGTTTATGTTTTTTTTGGTTGAGGTTGCTGCACAATAATGGCTTGTGATGAGTCGAGTTTTAAATCCTGTACTAAACTTAAAACACTCGGGCGTGGGTGCTCAACTGCAGTTGGTAAAGCGGAGCTCGCTGCATTTCAAAGTGTTTCTAGACTGAGGAACGTTTGATAACAGTGACGATGACTCAGCTATATACTGCACGATTATTTGGCGTTTGATTTAAAAGCCTGCATGGTTTGTAACAACAAACCAAGCTTACGAACATAGCTCTCAAGCGCGTTAGGTAAAGCGTCTGTATTGGACGTTATCATGGTCATTTCAGTGGCAAGCTCTTGAACATAAGGCTGAAAACGATTACTACGGGTGGAAAATCCCTCGTCATTGGTAAAAATGGTATGAAATTTAGCGTGACCGGCTTTTTTTAGCTCATCGAGTCTGCTGTCTGCGTCGATAGCTTGGCGGTATGCAGTTTGTAAGCTGGCTTTTAATTGTTCAATAACCTGTGTGTGTGGCATAACAGCCTCCCATTTTAAAATTTGCTGAATTATAAGGGGCAAGTATGTTGTCAACAAGTATCCAGAAATTTTTATTATTATTAATTGGTGTGTCAAGTGCCTTATTCTGTGTGTTTTCACATGCGACGCCCGCAGAAAAACCACTCTTTTATCAAATTGATTATAAAGGACAAAAAGCCTATTTATTAGGGTCTGTTCATGTGGGGAAAAAAGACTTTTACCCCTTACCTGATCAAATTAAACAGGCTTTTTCTCAATCAAAAGGCATCGTAGTGGAGGCTCATGGAAATGAAGCTGATCTGCCAAACTTACTCAATAAGTACGGTAATACTTTGTTTCCGATGGATAAAAAAACTCAAGAAATACTCACAACTTACTGTAAAGATAAGCAAGCTTTATGTGCAGAGCTGGGCAGCCACTCGCCTTGGTTGCAATCTATGCAGTTAGCACTGGGGCGCTACAGTGACTTAGGTTACAGCACGCTTTATGGCGTTGATGAAGTGTTGCTTGGGCAAGCTGGGCAGCGACCTATTTATGAGTTAGAAAGTAATGAGTTTCAGTTTAAACTGCTGTCCTCTTTTAGCCCGCAAGCCCAATGGCAAATGGTGAGAGAAGCAATAGCAGCATCAGACTCGGAGATGCTAGCGCTCATGTCTGCTTGGCGCCGTGGCGATAAAGCTAAATTGAATGAACTTGTAGAAGAAGAAATGCTGCGCAGTGGCGACACTGAAATGTTGGAAAAGCTATTTTGGCAACGTAACCAAGGAATGGCGAACAAACTCCTTGAGTTAATGAGCTCCTCAACAACCAAGCAGCCGCTATTTGTTATTGTTGGAGTGGGACATTTAGTGGGCAGCAAAAGCGTGCAAAGCTACTTGTTGTCTCAAGGTGCGACAAGCCAAGATTGCTGGAAAAACCGTTGTATTTAGTATTATAAGGGCGATTATCGACCAGCACATTTTTAGGGTATAATTCGTTGCTTGTTTAGTTTCTCTCTGCTTTTATTTAAGGTTTAATTAGTTTGAGTAAAGAATACTGTATTGATTTAAAGGCTATGCCATCACTGTTTTCGCTTTATCGAAAGATATTTTTTGGGCGCAAGCCTGGATGGGACGAACAGCCGTTGCCTGTGATTAAGATCAGCAGCCCTAATGTGACACTGACCAAAGATAAAGTAGCGCAATATGCGAAAGTGTGTGGTTTTGAATTTGATGGTCAAGTTCTACCGCCAACCTACTTATATGTCATGGTTTTTAGGTTACATGCACTGACTTTTACTCATAATGCCATCACGTTTCCTTTGCTGGGTATGATCCATCTAAAGAACAGCATCACTTTACACCGCCCGACGAGTGTGACCGAAAACTATGATTTGCAGTGCTCGCTGACGACTAGCCAAATGACTGATTCAGGCCTTGAGTTTGAGTTAGTTTCTAAAGTGTTTGTAGATGGAGAGCTGGTATGGGAATCGTTATCAACTTATTTGTATCGTATTGAAGGTAAAGCCAAGCGAATGCGTCCGCCTAAGGGTTGTGATATAAACTGGGAGTCTGCACAAGCTTGGAGCTTGAGTGAAGATTTAGGACGCCGCTACGCTAAAGCCTCTGGTGATTACAATTTGATCCACCTACACCCGGTTTTATCTAAGCGTTTTGGTTTTGATCGAGTGTTAGCCCATGGTATGTGGTCTAAAGGGCGTTGTGTTGCTGAAATAATGCCATACATTGCGGAAAAACCTTGCAAGATAGATGTAGCGTTTAAGTTACCTTTATTTATGCCCGGCAATGTCAGCTTTGCAGCTGAGCGGCAGCAAGATGAGTTGGTATTTGAGCTGAGAGATCAAAAAGGTCGTCGGCCTCATCTAACAGGAAAGGTGAGCTTTTTATAACTCAGTGGCCGAACTTAGGTATGTTAATACATTTCAATGTTTGCGCTCATTAACAAGCACTGACGTTAGTCAGTTTATTTTTACCCGCGCCGTTGTGCGTACATTATTTGTTTGGTGCCGGCAGTCTCAGTAATGGCCATCGAACACGAGTTCTCTCGCCTCTATTGTCCTTCATGAGCTGCATTTTTAATGGCTGCGGCTAGCGCAAATAAGCCATTGGTACGTGAAGGACTAAGTTGGCCGTGCAGACCGAGTTGCTTAAAGTAATCTTTAGCATCAAAGGCGTTGATTTCATCACGGTTTTTACCGTGGCAAGCAAGTAAAAGTAAGGCGATTAAGCCTTTAACGATACGAGTGTCGCTGTCGGCAATAAAGTAGTGTTGCGCATCAATTTGTTGATGATATAACCAAGCATTGCTTTCACAACCGCGCACCAGTGCATGCTCAACTTTGTAGCATTGATCAAGTTTAGGTAAGTGTTTTCCAAGTAACATGACCAAGCGATAGCGATCTTGCCAGTTGGTTGCTTGAGCCAATTGTTGCAAAACGTCTGATGAGTCGCCTGTTAAGCCATGGGCTAAAAAATCGCCAATATTGGGTGTTTGTTGTTGGCTCATAGGTACCTAAATGTCATATCAAAATTGGCGCTTTATTCGTAAAAGCGCATGGTCAAATATTGGGTAAGCGCCGCTTGTTTTTATGGGCTACTGTAATAATGTTATGGCTGAGCGCATAGCACTAATAAAGTTATCAATATCGGTTTTATTGGTATAAATTCCAATTGAAGCACGGCAGCAACCGTTAATATTTAATGCTTGCATGAGCGGCATGGCACAGTGGTGACCACTACGAATTGCAACGCCCTGTTGATCAAGTAAAATCGCAACATCTTGGTGGTGCTCTCCTGACAAGTTAAAGGCAAGTGCACCCAGATTATCGCTATGCGCGCCATATAACTCAATGCCAGTTAAGGCTTTTAACGAGTCTTGCAAATAAACCAGTAAAGTGTGTTCAGCGTCCCATACTTGCTGTTGAGGTAGGCTGTTTAAAAAATCAATGGCAGCGCCTAAACCGATGACTTCAGCAATGGGCGGCGTGCCTGCCTCTAGCCTGTTAGGCAGTTGATTAAATTCAGTGCCACTAAAGCTGACGGTTTTAATCATCTCGCCCCCAGTCATTAACGGGGAGAGTTGATTGAGGATCTCAAAGCGGCCGTAAAGCGTGCCAACACCGGTCGGACCATACATTTTATGGCCTGAAAACACATAAAAATCACAACCTATTGTTTGGACATCAATATTCATGTGAGCAACGGCTTGCGCACCATCGATGAGCGTTATCGCACCCGCTTGCTTGGCTTTCGCTACCAGCTTCGTAACTGGATTTACCGTACCTAATACATTGGAGACATGGCTTAAGGCGACAATGACAGGGCGCTCGGTTAATAGAACGTCGAAAGCGGCATGATCTAAGCGACAATCGTGAGTTAAAGGAATGGGTTTGACGATAGCGCCAGTTCGCTGCGCTAATGCTTGCCAAGGCACAATGTTGGCGTGATGGGCGGCGCTGTCAACCAAAATAATATCGCCAGGTTTTACTCGTGAAGTGAGCCCATTAGCGACAATGTTTATCGATTCTGTCGTGCCGTGGGTAAAAATGATCTCTTCTCGACGTTGCCCGTTAATCCATTGGCATAGTTGGTCGCGTACAGCTTCATATTGAGTGGTGGCTCGGGCAGACAGTTGATGCGCGGCGCGGTGTACGTTGGCGTTGTCAAATTGGTAATAGCGATTCATGGCATCAATCACCTGCTGCGGCTTTTGGCTGGTCGCTGCGGTGTCTAAATAACACAGCGGGTAGTCGCCATGAGACTGAGCAAGTGCAGGGAACTGCGACCGTAATGATGAGAGATCCATTAATTTAACCTGTAGGTGAGAATGCGCGCAGATCTTGTAAGATCTGCGCCTTTAATGCAAGCCTATTTATCTTGGTATGAGGTGAAGCGCTGCAGGTTGCGTCCATGTCGGTGAATATGTGCGATGCCTTTGAAGCAAACCGCTTTAATTAAAGCGGGGCTATGGCGTTAAAAACATTGTGTATTAAATATTTTGCATTAAACATTGTGCGTTAAGGGCAAGGTATACGATATTGCTGACCTAGCGCGTTAAGATGAAGCAATAGCTCTGGTGATATGGCGCAATGAATGCTATCTATGTTTTCTTTGAGCTGTTCAAGGTTGGTGGCGCCGATAATATTACTACCCACAAACTTCTGTTGGTTGACAAAGGCCAGCGCCATTTGGGCGGGACTAAGGTTAAACTCATGAGCGAGGTTGACATAAGCTTGGGTTGCCTCCAGTGCCATTGCTGAGCTTGTGTAGCGTGCAAAGCGTTTAAATAGGGTTAATCTGGCGCCTTCAGGCCATTGACCATTGAGGTACTTACCAGAAAGAGCGCCAAAGGCGAGAGGTGAGTAAGCAAGTAATGGTACTTCTTCGCGATGACTGATCTCGGCCATGCCGATTTCATAGCTACGGTTAAGCAGACTATAAGGATTTTGCACTGAGATAATTTTTGGTAGGCCGTGTTTCTCAGCCAATTGCAGATACTTCATGAAACCCCAAGGGGTTTCATTAGAGATCCCAATGTAGCGAATTTTACCAGCGCTGACCAGATCAGCGAGTGCTTCTAGGGTTTCAATAATCGGAGTTTGTTGCTCGTTTTCATCTTGTTGGCTATAACCTAACTCGCCAAAAAAGTTACTGTTACGATCTGGCCAGTGGATCTGATAAAGATCAAGCGTATCGAGTTGTAAACGTTGTAAGGATGAATCAACAGCTTGGTGAATATTACGCCAATCTAGTTTCATGTCAGCACGAATGTAGTCACTTTTACTGCCGGGACCAGATACTTTGCTAGCAATGATCAGGTTATCACGATTACCACGCTGTTTAAGGTAGTTCCCTAAAATGGTTTCTGTCGCCCCTTGAGTGTCGGCATTGGGCGGTACAGGGTACATTTCTGCGGTATCGATAAAGTTAACGCCTTCAGCGATGGCATAGTCAAGCTGTGCAAAGGCGTCAGCTTGAGTGTTTTGCTCTCCCCATGTCATTGTCCCTAAACATATTTCACTCACCTCTAAGCTGGAGTGTGGTAAACGCTTGTATTTCATAATGCCACTCACTTAATTAAAAACCTCTATGCTTGAGGCTAACAAGTTTTTGGCATAAAAACGATATGCTGAACGGCTTAAATTGATTTTATTCCATTCTGATAGCATAGCGCCAAGAGGCGCAATTCGCCGAGCGCAATAGCGCTTACCGGTTGAGGTTTATCATTGTTTTTTTGCCGTCAGCCCCCAGCCTGTGCAGGTTGTACGCAATAAGCGTTGTAACGGCACTTAAACGTATAATGCTCGGTTTAGCATCGGTGCCATTGCCAGTATAATCGCTTGGGTGTAAATGCTTTGGCGAGTGGCATGGCCGTGAGTTAACAAACCAATTGCCCCTCCTTGTTGTTTGATATTGACGGTATTGAACATCTTATCCATCACATCACCAAGTTCTTCGCCTCTGGTGAGTGCTTGATACACTGGCATTGGCAAGGGTAGTGAGGCGCTGCGACCGATACTGACTTGCTGTTGATGAGCAATGGCAATATAGGCGAAGGTGGCTGGGCCATGATCAAATAAATCAACACCTCCTTCCATCGCCAGATAATAGTCAGCTTGGTGGTGTTCCATGCAGTATTTTACTCGATTGATCGCGCCAGCTTGCGTATCCGCTTCTGTCATGGGCTGCTCTGCAACGAGTGAAGGAGCGTGTACGCCTTCACACTCTATGATGATTTCAGGAAATAAAGTGCTTAATGCGGCGGTTGCTGCTGCTATTTTTACCGGGTTTTTAGATCCAACGATAACGCGAGTATTAGGTGTCATGAGTCGAGTTTTTTGTGTGGAGTATGCATCAAATTATGACATATCCAATAATGGATACCAATCTTGTGAAGCCACTGTTAACTTACAGTCAAAAAACGGTACGGTCTCCATGGTCACGCCTGCTTGCGTAAGTATATTTGAATGTTGTATAACTTATGTTTTTATTGTTAACAATTTGGTTGGTTATGTTTTTGATTTGAATCATAAATGAAAACCCAGCCACTGGAATTAGCGATGGAGTTCTCAATATCGACATATTCTAAAATTCAATAGCAAAATGTGTACCCAGATCAATTTATTCTAGCTGTATTAGGATTATCTTAATGAGAAGATTTCTCCTTAGATATAAGTCTACAGGTGTGAAAAGCACCCTAAAGGTAAAGCTAATGAAAAAAGATGCTATTAGTGAGCAAGAAGTGGGACAGAGCGGAGCCGTAACGTCGCTGCCTTGGACACGACAAGACACGACGTGGATGTTGAGTTTGTTTGGTACAGCAGTGGGTGCTGGTATTTTATTTTTACCAATTAATGCTGGAATGGGCGGCTTTTGGCCGCTGGTTTTGATGGCCGCGATAATCGGCCCAATGACTTACCTTGCTCATCGGGGGTTATCGCGTTTTGTGTGTTCATCAAGCAAACCCGGTAGTGATATTACTGATGTCGTTGAAGAGCACTTTGGTGTGGGAGCGGGTAAAGCGATCACTATGCTTTATTTCTTTGCGATTTACCCTATTGTATTAATTTACGGGGTGGGCATTACTAACACGGTTGACAGCTTTATGGTCAATCAGCTCGCGATGACGCCACCACCGCGGTTTATCCTGTCAGGGGTGTTGATTGTTGCGATGATGTCGGTCATGGTCGCGGGTGAAAAGTTCATGCTTAAAGTCACTCAATTGTTGGTATATCCACTGGTTGCCATTTTAGCTTTTATGTCTTTTTACTTGATCCCTGATTGGAAAATGGATGCCTTAGATGTGGTGCCCAGTACTGGCGCATTTTTGGGCACGGTGTGGTTAACGATCCCGGTATTAATATTTGCCTTTAACCATTCGCCTGCAATTTCTCAATTTTCTGTGTCGCTCAAGCGTGAGCACGGTAAAAATGCATCTCGTAAAGCTGACCTAATTTTACGTAATACAACCATGATGTTAGTAGGTTTTGTTATGTTATTTGTGTTCTCTTGTGTATTGTCGCTATCGCCTGCACAACTGGCTGAAGCCAAAGCAAATAACTTACCGATCTTGTCTTACCTAGCTAACGTCCATGACAGTAGTTTTGTCAGTTACTTCGGGCCTATCATTGCATTTGTGGCGATTATTTCATCATTCTTCGGCCATTATATGGGCGCGACAGAAGGCATGAAAGGGATCATTACTAAGCAACTGCGTTCATCGAATAAAACAGTGTCGGACAAAAAACTCAATAGATTTATTTTAGGTTTCATGTTCATCACTATCTGGGCGACTGCTGTCATTAACCCTAGTATTTTAGGGATGATTGAGGCGCTAGGTGGGCCTGTTATTGCGGCTATTTTATACTTAATGCCGATGTACGCTATCCATAAAGTCCCCGTTTTAGCACCTTATCGCGGGCGGATCAGCAACGTCTTTGTAGTGATTGCCGGTTTACTTTCAATGACCGCGATTTTATTTGGATTAGTGGCTTAAACCATCATTAAACAACGGGCTTAGCCATTACACTTAATGGCTTTTGGCCTCGCTAGAGACATCACCATGTCCGATCTGGGGTTAAAAACCTTTTAACCCTTCCTCTTTATTTGAGGTCATTCTATGTTTAGCGCATTTGATATTTTTAAGATAGGTGTGGGGCCGTCTAGCTCCCATACTGTTGGGCCGATGAAGGCCGCTAAAGCGTTTGTCGACGATCTTCAAGCAGCAGGACTCTTTAATCAAGTCACTCGTTTAAGCGTTGATATTTTCGGCTCTTTGTCACTGACAGGAAAGGGGCACCATACTGATCTGGCGATTATGATGGGTTTGGGAGGTAACAGCCCTGAAAGTGTCGACATTAATGCGATTGCACCGTTTATCGCGGCGGTTGAGCATACTCAAAAACTCCCGATGGGGGCAGCGCAGCGTAGCGTCGATTTTGGCGAAGACGCTATGACGTTTCATGATTACGCCTTAGCGCTGCATGAAAATGGCATGACGCTGCACGCCTATGCCGGTGATGAAAACATTATGAGTAATACGTATTACTCAACTGGAGGCGGCTTTATTGTTGAGGAGGCACAATTTGGCAAAGACGCAGTCAACTCAGTGACAGTGGCATACCCGTTTAATTATGCTGATCAATTGCTTGCAATTAGCAATGAAGAGAACATGAGCATCAGCACGATCATGTTCAAAAACGAGCTTGCATTCAACACTGAGGCTGACATTCATCAAGGTTTTGCTCATGTGTGGCGCACGATGCAAGAGGCGATTGAAAAAGGCTGCCAAACAGAAGGGATCTTATCGGGTCCTTTGCGCGTACCTCGTCGCGCTCCAGCGCTTTATCGGCAATTGATTAGCAGCGAGCACATGTCAAATGATCCAATGCAAGTGGTCGATTGGATCAACGTATTTGCCATGGCAGTCAGTGAAGAAAATGCAGCTGGTGGCCGAGTGGTGACATCACCGACCAACGGTGCTGCGGGCATTATTCCCGCGGTATTAGCTTATTACGATAAATTTATTAAGCCTGTCGATCAGCAAGAGTGCACACGTTTCTTTTTGGCTTGCGCGGCAATTGGCTCACTGTATAAGCGTAACGCTTCTATTTCCGGTGCTGAGGTGGGTTGTCAAGGTGAGGTCGGGGTGGCTTGCTCTATGGCGGCGGCAGGGCTTACAGAAATCATGGGCGGTAGTGCTTCGCAGGTTTGTATGGCGGCCGAAATTGGTATGGAGCACAACTTAGGTTTAACGTGCGATCCTGTTGCAGGGCAAGTACAAGTGCCTTGTATTGAGCGCAACGCCATTGCAGCTGCCAAGGCTGTTAACGCATCACGTATGGCGATGCGCCGCAGTAGCCAACCAAAGGTGAGCTTAGATAAAGTCATCGCGACCATGTATGAAACGGGTAAAGACATGAATGTTAAATACCGTGAAACCAGCCAAGGCGGCCTTGCGATTAAGGTCGTTAATATTTGTGGTTAAATGGTATGAAAGTAAAAGGCCGTCATTTGATGGCCTTTTTTATACCATAATGCGCATCGACTATTTTTCTTCGTACATCAAATAGTCACTTTGTCTCATGCCCAATGCGCGGTAAGTCTGCTGCGCAGGGTGATTGTCATGCTCAACATAGAGTCTGAAGCTGGCTGCGCCGCCATTTTTAGCGGCAATGTCTTTTACCGTTTGATAGAGCTCTTTGTAGATCCCTTGACGGCGATTTTTAGGGCGAATATACACGCTTTGGATCCAGTAATAATGGCTTGCTCTCCAGTCACTCCACTCAAATGTGACCATTAATGATCCTACAATTTCGCCTGCAATGTCGGCGACTAAATAAAAGCCTTTCTCAGGCGAATTCAGTAATGTACTGACCCCTTTAGACAGTGTATCTGCATTGAGAGTGAGATCTTCTGTCTCTAACGCCATTGCTTGATTAAACTCAACCAGTGCACAGAGATCGCGAGATTGACCTTGCCGAATAAGCATAATTAACTCCTTTGGGACTCATTTTTACAGTGAGTATCGCTGTAATATTGGTGCCGTTAAGCACGCATGATGTGTTATAGCACCAGCTAACTGGCACGAGGCTCTATATTAGAGAAAACCTCGATTTAAGCACTAAAACTTATCGATCCTACCGTGATTAACGATTTTCAACCCTGTTACTTTACTTCAGATGCGAGCATGATGCAGATCATCTTAGTCGATAAATGGCCATGTTAAACTGCTGCGTCTTTGAAGGGTAAGCGATGTTCAACGCAGCAAGGTTTAACTATGTCAACAAAACACACATCATGGTTTGGTCAATGGTGGTCAAGCTGGGTGGCAGTGCCACTTTGGTTGCAGATCATGGTCGGCATGTTATTGGGGATCCTCACGGGAGTGAGCCTAGGTGAACAAGCCACAGTACTGAAGCCGGTCGGCACATTGTTTGTTAATACGATTAAAATGTTGATCGTTCCCCTAGTGTTTTGCTCATTGATTGTTGGGGTCACTTCAATGCAAGATACCGCCAAAATGGGTCGCATTGGGGTTAAATCATTTGCGTTTTACTTAGGTAGCACCTCAATCGCGATTAGTGTCGGTTTAGCGGTTGGTCACTTTTTACAGCCTGGTAAAGGCTTAGCAATGGTAGCCGCCCCTACAGCGCAGGTAAGCAAGGCTCCTCCTTCAGTGGCAGACACCTTGATAAGCATTGTGCCGACCAATCCTGTTGCAGCACTCGCGAGTGGTCAAATACTCCAAGTGATTGTCTTTGCTGTGGCGTTAGGAGTGTCATTAGTCCTGATCGGTGAGCGTGGAAAAGCGGCCATTAATCTATTTGAAAGCCTTGCTGAAGCCATGTACAAACTCACAGATATCGTGATGAAACTGGCTCCTTATGGCGTGTTTGGCTTAATGGCATGGGTGGCTGGTGAATACGGTGTTGGCATGTTAATGCCGTTGATAAAAGTCATTGTTGCGGTTTATGTTGGCTGTTTTTTACACATTGTGGGTTTTTACAGCTTAGTGTTAACCGTGTTTGCAAAACTCAATCCTGTGCATTTTTTTAAAGGGATCAGTAATGCGATTGCAGTCGCTTTTACCACCTCAAGTTCAGCAGGCACCTTGCCGGCCAGTATGAAGTGTGCCAGTGAATATTTAGGGGTAAATAAAAAAATCTCGAGCTTTGTACTGCCATTAGGAACCACCATCAACATGGATGGCACGGCGCTTTATCAAGGCGTTACCGCTTTGTTTGTGGCCCAAGCTTTTGGCATTGATTTAAGTTGGGTTGATTACGTCACCATTATTTTAACCGCCACACTGGCCTCAATAGGCACCGCAGGCGTACCGGGTGCCGGGCTGGTGATGTTAACGCTGGTGCTTACCACTGTAGGTTTACCATTAGAAGGCGTGGCGTTAATCGCCGGAATAGATCGCGTATTGGACATGGCGCGCACTGTGGTGAATGTCTCTGGTGATTTGGTTGCCACCACTGTGATAGCGAAATCAGAAGGTGAAATTGATGTTAAACATTACAATGCAAGCGCGCTAGAAAGCGCTGAAATAGTCGATAAAATGAAGACTTAACTGCGCGTAAAAAGGGTCAAAGTTCAATCGTGATTGTGACAGTTATTTGCTCAGTACCATTAACGTTTTATTATCAGCATCTTTTAGCAAAAGTTTGCTCTTACGCAGTGCAGCGTGGGTGATCTCTGGCATCACTTTGACGACGCGTTGCTCCTGAGCGGTTAACGCATCAACGCAAGCCTTTAAGGTATTACCTGTAGGGCGCAATTGTAAAGTGTGGCCTGATAAACTGTAATGACCTAAAAAAGTGTTGCAGCTATTATTACCACTCAGTTTACCCTCGTCTTCAAAGGTGAGTTGTGCCGGGCTATAATCGATAACAGGCTGATCACTGACCACTTCTAAATACCAGGTACCTTTGATGGGTAAGTCCTCAAGTTGGGCGTGTGGCGTTGACTGACAAGCAGATAAGCCCACGAGCAAGCTTGTGATGAAAAAAGAGTGTTTTATCATGTGGTAACCCCAAAGTGATTGAGAGACTCATATTGTGGGTATTTTGGTCATAAATCAATTCAAATTAGGTGTTAATTAGTGATTAAAAATATAATTCATACTTTTAAGGTATTACATTGGCTAGGCCTAAGTTTGCTCATCTTCGCTATCGGTTTGTATTGTTTCACTTCGCTGGAACAGCTGCGCTCAGGCATCGTGCTTATCGCCTGTTTATCAGGTTTAGGTATGGTGATGATGTCGCCTTTTCCGGTAGCGTTATTTTTACAGTGGGCGAGCACACAAAATGAGCATACAAAATAAAAGCATGGATCATGGCGCGCAGTGCATTTTAAAAAGAAAACACAGCTATTCAAATCGTTTGATGGAGGATCTCACTAAGCGATCGCAGACAGGGTATAATCGCAATTACTATTCAGCTTTAGCCCCAATATTATGATGGAACACGTTAAAATCCGCCTAGCAACCGCGCAAGATGTTGCAGCACTCGCTCAGCTAGAGCAAAGCCAGTTACATGATGAACTAACCCTCGAGCAGCGTAATAATAGTTTTAGTGGTCAATCATTTACCCAAGCTGATTTGACGGAGTTAGTGACCAAGCATTGGGTGGCGGTGGCGCAATTAAATCACGAGATCATTGGCTATGTTATTGCTGGGCGCTGGAGCTTTTTTAAGCAGTGGCCAATATATCGGCATCTACTGCATTGTTTGCCGAGCATTGACTATGACAAAGCGGCGCTAACCGACAAAAATTGTTGTCAATATGGGCCGATCTGGATAGCGAGTGCTCATCGCGGCCAAGGTCTATTTGAAGCACTCGTCGAGTGTATAAAACAAGCCGTTGCTAAAGAGTTGCCTTACATGCTGACTTTTATTGCTGAAGACAACCAAGGCTCCTTTGCGGCGCACACACGCAAAGCCGCTATGCAGGTGGTTGACTTTATTAGCTTTGACGACCGTGACTATTACTTAATGGTCGTGTCTACTAGCACAAATTCTTCATTATGATCCAGGACGCTGTATGTTATCACGCGCTGTCGCTCAGATTTTCTCGCCCTATCAATCGCTGAACTTATCAGCGTTTGATAACCTCAAATTAGTCGTGGCGGTTTTAAGCAATAACGCGCAAGAATGCCACGCGTTGTCAGCCGATGTCAGTATTGGCGGCAAACTAACCTCAGCCTATCTTGTCCGCTGGGGTAAACACTTTATTTATTGTGGTCGATGCAATGCTTATAGCAGTAAAATTGATGAAGTGACACACTTAGAGACAATCGATCCTGAGTCGATAACAGTGCTGCAGCCACCAGTGTTATCGATGCAGCAAGTGAGCTTTATGTGTATGGAGAACGCACATTTTGACCACTGTTAGCCAAGCTTAGCGATACCTATATCTATACAAGGCGGTTGAGTCAGCGCAGAACATCACTATTATCTAATTTGTTCCCTAAGCGATAAGCATCAACAATGCTTGCCAACCAAGACAATATAAACACACTAGTGGCAATATTGATCAACAACGCCTCACTGCCCACTGGCGCTTGGGTGATGGCATGATAAAGAGCATTTAATTGTAATGGGATCTCGCCGTTTACAATTTTCTGTGAGATCAATAGTGCCTTTTGGTAGGCCTGCCAGCTAAGATAACCGATAGCCGTGACGGCTGGTACCAAAATCAGATTACCCACCGCCGCTTTTTTTAAATAAAAATGCCCGGCGCCAGGGAAAACAAATGCAGACAATAAAGCCGCTTTAATCGCATTTTTCATCAGAACTCCTGCTTAATGTTAACCTTAATCGCCATCAGGGCGTCTCAGCGCAAATTATAAGCCCCATGGACGTCAACAATTGCGCTTGTTGCCATGAGTTAATTTGTACTCCTTTAAGATCCACCTGCCGAGGATCTAAACCCTCAAGTTCAACCCGGGTGAGATCACAACCGCTAAGCTCAAAACTGCCCCATTGCTCGGTGGAGAATTCTCCGCCGCTTAAATCGGCACCTTTCATAGAAGCGCCTGTTAAATTAGCGCCATGCCAGCGGTTATCAAACAGCTCACACTCCTCTAATAGTGCATTGTTTAAGTCTGCATAAGCTAAGTTACAAGCGGTAATATACGCCGCGCAAAAATAGCTTTTGGCGGTGATGTAATTGGCAAAACTGGCGCGGTCAAAATCACAGCCCTGCAGGTTACACTCACGCATTTCAATGCCATAGCAGCTAACACCTTTAAATAGCGCCATACTCAAGTTGCAATGCTTAAAACTGGCATGAGTGAGCGTTGCGTAGCTAAAGTCGCAGCCATTGTCTTCATCGGGGAACATAAACTGACAGTGGCTAAAACAGGCGTCGGTTAAGTCTGCATGGCTGAAGCGGCAATGGTGAAACTCACAATGCTCAAAATGTGCATCTTGTAGATCTTGATGACTAAAGTCGTCACCGTGAAACACCTTTTTTGAATGGTGACTTGTCATACTTACTGACCTTTATGTTTGGTTTTACGCTTACCTTTAGTGGGCGGCTCAGAGATCCGCCGCGCCAGAATATAACAAGCTACGCCCATAATCGTGTTAGTCACCGGTAGCGCTAATAGCAAGCCTTTAACGCCGCCTAAATAAGAGCCTAAAGCGGCCAGCGGCAACATGATTAAAAACAAACGACACACATTTAGCAGCAAAGAGCTCACGGGCCTGTGGTAAGCATTTAATGACGTTGCCACGAGGATCACCACCCCCAGAGGGCCATAAGCTGCAGGCAATACTAAAATATAAAAACTGAGCCATTCAATCACCTGTGGATCGTGGCTAAATAACCTTGCCAGTGGCTCAGCGGCAAAAATAAGCGGTAAATAAAGTAACGTTTGAAACAGCAAGACAAACTTAACGCTGAGCAGTACTGCATCACGCGCGCGGGTTGTTTGGCCCGCGCCAAGGTTTTGGGCGACAAAAGGCACCAAGCTTGACGATAACGCCATTACAACAATAAGCATGACAGATTCAAGCCGCGTACCCGCGCCAAAAGCGGCCACCGCGCTATGATCGATACGAGCCAATATCGCCATGATCATCGCATTAGCTAAAGGATTTAACAGATTCATTAACGCAGCAGGCTGAGCAATATGCGCCAACTGTTTATAATTAGCTTTAAATCGGATCCAGCTAAATTGAGTAAACTCAACCAAATGGCGTTTAAAAATTAATAAATGGCTTGATAACGACAACGCCACTAACCAAGACACCACACTGGCAATTGCAGCGCCTTGAATCGCTAACCGCGGGAACGGCCCAATCCCAAAGATAAGCAAGGGATCCAAAATCAGGTTAATGATCGCGGCTAACATCATAATTTTAGCCGGTGACTTGGTGTCACCTGTAGCGCGAAGCCCTTGATTACCAACCATTAACAACACCAGCAAAGGCGCACCTAAATACCATGTGAACATGTAATTATGGATCAAAGGTAAACTACTTTGGTTGGCGCCAAGCAAGCTAAACAACGGATCAATAAACCAGCTTCCAAGCAGCGATATTAACACGGTGATCAGAAAGCTCAGCACTAACGAGTCATGTAAAAAAACTTTTGCTTTATCAGCATAACCTGCGCCAATTAAACGGCCCAAATTGGTCGATACGCCCGCCCCAATACCAATGGCAATACTAGAAATAATCAAAGTAACAGGAAAGGTAAAGCTAATGGCAGCTAAAGACTCAGTCCCCAACTGACTGATAAAAAAAGTATCAACGAGACTAAACCCAAGAACGGTTAAAATACCAATCAGGTTTGGCAGGCTCATTGTTAGCAGTACACGACCAATTGGCTGTGTTAGCAGCCCGTGTCTGTCTTTCATAGGGTTCTCTTACCTAATCAGCTCTCGGAGGCGAATTCTATCAGGGTTGGTCGCATATTTATAAATGGGAGCTAAAAAAAATCGATTTATTTTGTAAATGGGCTTGGAACTGTCAATAAAGACCCCCATATCTCGAACATCAAATGATATTTTGTCGATCAGCCAGAGGCTTGGCGACAAAATCATTATTATCGTTAACCGCCAGTGATAAGCGCTGGTAGCAAAATAATTGGAGCATCCATCGATGAATATTCGTCCATTACATGATCGTGTCATTGTTAAGCGTTCAGAAGTTGAATCAAAGTCAGCTGGTGGCATCGTACTAACAGGCAGTGCTGCAGAGCAGTCTAGCCGCGGTGAAGTTCTTGCTGTAGGCAATGGACGTATTTTGGAAAACGGCACAGTGCAGCCATTAGACGTTAAAGTCGGCGATATCGTTATTTTCAACGAAGGTTACGGTGTAAAGAAAGAAAAAATCGATGGTGAAGAAGTGCTTATCCTGTCTGAATCCGATCTAATGGCTGTCGTAAGCTAATCACTCGGTTTAGGCATTTTCAATACTGGCCAATGAGCTAAACAGCCGCTCATTAGGTATTTAAAAAGAATTTAAAGGATAATAAACATGTCAGCTAAAGAAGTATTATTTGGAAACGACGCTCGCGTAAAAATGCTTGCCGGCGTAAACGTACTTGCAAACGCAGTTAAAGTGACTTTAGGGCCAAAGGGTCGTAACGTAGTATTAGACAAGAGCTTTGGTGCTCCGCTTATCACTAAAGATGGTGTGTCAGTGGCAAAAGAGATCGAGCTTGAAGACAAGTTCGAAAACATGGGCGCACAAATGGTTAAAGAAGTTGCGTCTAAAGCCAATGATGCAGCCGGTGACGGTACCACTACCGCAACAGTACTGGCTCAATCTATCGTCACAGAAGGCCTAAAAGCCGTTGCTGCTGGCATGAACCCAATGGATCTTAAGCGCGGTATCGACAAAGCCGTTATCGCTGCAGTTAGCGAGCTTAAAAACCTTTCTCAAGAGTGTAGCGACACTAAAGCTATCGCTCAGGTAGGTACAATTTCAGCTAACTCTGACGAGTCAATTGGTGAAATCATCGCCACTGCGATGGAGCGCGTAGGTAAAGAAGGTGTGATCACAGTTGAAGAAGGCCAAGCACTTGAAAACGAGCTAGACGTCGTTGAAGGTATGCAGTTCGACCGTGGTTACCTATCACCTTACTTCATCAACAAGCCAGAAACTGGCAGTGTTGAACTAGAAACGCCATTCATCCTATTGGTTGATAAAAAAGTATCAAACATCCGCGAATTGCTCCCTATTCTTGAAGGTCTAGCTAAAACAGGTAAGCCACTGCTTATCGTTGCAGAAGACGTTGAAGGCGAAGCATTAGCGACATTGGTGGTAAACAACATGCGCGGCATCGTTAAAGTTGCTGCTGTTAAAGCCCCAGGTTTTGGCGACCGTCGTAAAGCAATGCTACAAGATATCGCCATCCTAACGGGCGGTACTGTTATTGCTGAAGAGATTGGTCTAGAGCTTGAAAAAGCCACGTTAGAAGATCTCGGTACAGCTAAGCGTGTTGTTATCACTAAAGATGACACCACTATCATCGACGGTACGGGTGAAGAGACACAAATCAAAGCGCGTGTGGCTCAAATTAAAGTTCAAGCTGAAGAATCAACCTCCGACTACGACAAAGAAAAACTTCAAGAGCGTATGGCTAAACTGGCAGGCGGCGTAGCTGTCATTAAAGTTGGCGCAGCAACAGAAGTTGAAATGAAAGAGAAAAAAGCACGCGTAGAAGATGCACTACACGCAACTCGCGCAGCAGTTGAAGAAGGTGTGGTTGCCGGCGGCGGTGTTGCACTTGTACGTGTTGCCAGCAAAATCGGTGAAGTTGAAGTTATCAACGAAGACCAAAAGCACGGCGTGGTTATCGCACTACGTGCAATGGAAGCGCCACTACGTCAAATCGCGACTAACGCGGGCGAAGAAGGTTCAGTGGTTGCGAACAACGTGAAAAACGGCACAGGTAACTACGGTTACAATGCTGGTAACGACACATACGGCGACATGCTAGAGATGGGTATTCTTGACCCAACTAAAGTAACCCGTAGCGCGCTACAGTTTGCATCTTCAATTGCCGGTCTAATGATCACCACTGAAGCAATGGTTGGTGAAATCCCACAAGAAGCTGCTGGTGCGCCTGATATGGGCGGCATGGGTGGAATGGGCGGTATGGGTGGAATGGGCGGCATGGGCATGTAATTTACTGGTCTAAATCGGTGATAACAGCGTTGCTGCTCACTCGTGTAGGTGAACTACACGTCGCTCACAGCGCCTTGTTCTAACCCGATTTATCCTACGTAAATACGTTGCTGGTCTGAAGCTTTAAAGCTAAAGCTACTCGTTGTAAGAGAATAAAAAGCCTCGATACTTAACGGTATCGGGGCTTTTTGTTTAAGGATGGGCTTATCCCCGCAGTATATGGGGTACTTGAAGGTAATGGGTGTCAGGAACATGAGCTTTTGCATGTTCTAAGTCTTAAGTGTAGGAGCGGCTTTAGCCGCGAAGCACTTACTTTGTGACTGCTGAAAACTGAATCAGCGAAAGATATGCCAGTCCTTTTTTTTAATTTTTTCACCAGGCTTTTTGGGGATAAGTGAAGGGGCTATAACATAGCAACAGTGACCTAGGCTGGTAAGCAATCGGTAGATCCAGTAACCGCAAGGCCCAGCCTCATAAGCAAAATGTAAGGTTGCTTCTGGGTATTTAGATTGAAACTGTCTAGCCAGTTTAGTGATAGAGGCTTTCGCACTTGAAATTCGCCCAAAATGAACCGCTTTCACTCCTCTTTGATCTCAATATAAGCAACTTCTACAAATTCTTTATGTGTATCAAGGGCAATGAAAAGTATGTTATGTTTATTCATGCTGATCTCTGATTTAGTTTCTTTAACAGAACTATTATGGCTCTGGCTTTCAGCTAACCCACGATTAATTGGAGATCAGTATCTTTAGTGGGGAGTCATTATATCTAGCTTGCTCTGGAAAGTTGCTCATATCAAATTAACGGAGGTCACGTGAGAGGTAAAGTTGTTTCATATATTTCTACAAAAAAATATGGATTTATTTCAGGTGAGGATGGTGAAAGTTATTTTCTTCATTTTTCGAGTCTTTTAGATAAGGCTAATGAAAAAAAATTACTTAAGGATGTAGTTGTTGAATTTGATCCCACTCCTACCCCAAAAGGAATGAGTGCAAAAAAAGTACATGTGCCTAATGTTTATTTTAAGAAGAATCCTATAGATTTTTTCATGACTAAAAATTCTCAGCCCAAATACGGGGTTGTCGAAAAATACCATTCCATAGAAACACAGTTCTTTAAAGATCCAAAAGAAGGCCGTGAGCACATAAAGAAGCTTGCAATAGAATCTGGTTGTAATGCAATTCTTAATTTAAATTTTGAAAAGAACACTTTTTCATCTGG
Source organism: Shewanella sp. (assembly GCA_028223395.1). GTDB lineage: Bacteria > Pseudomonadota > Gammaproteobacteria > Enterobacterales > Shewanellaceae > Shewanella. Next base: position 1,139 of record JAOIUG010000016.1, on the reverse strand, counting down.
AAACTATCGATACACCGTTCATGCTTTTAAAGGTGATTTAGCACTCGTAACTGAAAGTACACCTTGCGATAATGAACGAGTTTCTATGGACTCTAATGATGAATTACAGCTTTTAATATCTAATTTTGACCATAAGTTTAAACGGGTTCAAGAAATGGAAAGTGAGGCTAGAAGAAAGCAACTTGAATCAAACTATACAGCTTTATTCGTAATCCTTGGGATAATATTCTTTGTATTGGTTATCGCACAAGCAAATTAATCGGGTAGCCAGAGATCTCTAACGTCCACCCTGAAGTGGCCAAGTTTTATTGTGGCCACTAATTTAGAATCTAATGCATACCTTAGCTCAGATTCATTTGGTGTTAGACCTGCATTGTAATGATGTTAAATCATGTAAATCATGTAAATCATGTAAATCATGTAGCCAGCCATTGTTAATCAGTAACATAGCACTTCATGCTGACAGGTAATGCTGAGTCTTAGTTAAAGTTGGAACTTGAGAAGTGTTCGGTAGTAAAACGCTGATAAACGCTAAATATTAACTAAAACATCGATATTGATGAGACTGTTGAAGAAATAATATGCGCGGAAAGCCCCCAAATATGTTGTGAGGGAATTGTGGTTAAAGGTGTCGTTTTTCTGCCTTGCTAGTGTATAAGTTGGCAGCTATTTTAAAAGTGCCGTCGTCGTTTGTCTAAGTGTTCACAATAAGTACTCAACGCTTGTAATGTAACTACAGGGCCATGGAATAACTGACCAAATTCGGTGACGATTTTGAGCCAATTTGCTCTATTTTCTGTTGGGATATTAAGCCGAGTGAGGATGTTTTCAGTACTTTTTAAGATAGAACCACGCTTGTCGTCACGGGCTTATCATTAAGGGCAAGTCGACCGGTTTCATCAACCAGTATTAAGTCATCTTTTAGTGAGGAATTAATGCCTTTGGGTTGGTGTGCTCCCTCGTTGCCAATGAAAGGCAGCCATTTTGGGATGATAGCCGCTTGGGGTGCTCACCTTTAAGTGCGGCTTGGACTCTTAGTTTGAGGCTAGTGAAGTCTGACTGCTCTGCTGTATTAGCCATCTTAGCTCGAATAGGATTTAGCTCAACGTAAGTCATGCATGCCAAACATAGACATATAT
>JAOIUG010000015.1 GCA_028223395.1 Shewanella sp. | reverse complement strand
GCTAGTGACTTAAAAGAATTTAGTGAAGTGCTTCGGCAATTTGCTAAAGGAGCGGTAGTTCAGTTGGTTAGAATACCGGCCTGTCACGCCGGGGGTCGCGAGTTCGAGTCTCGTCCGTTCCGCCAAACAAAGATTAAAGCCTCTACAGCAATGTAGAGGCTTTTTTCGTTGGGTTAAATTAAATCTGGTTGAGTTAAACGAATCTAAGATCAGTTCAAGCTATAACAGAAATAGTATTGAAATCGATATCTGTGATATTAAGTTGTGGCTTATCTCTTTAAGTTAGGTTAACAGGTGATTAAACCGTCAATCATATGCAGTATAAACAATCCCTGGTGGTTAACGATTAGGTGATGTTTAGAGCAGTAGAACCGTCTAATGGTCCCTTTTTGCGATGGATAGGGTTAGATACAGTTTTATGCCATTGAATTCGAAAAATGTTGTTCGATTAAGTGTAGCGCCTTGATCAAGTTTTCTGTCAACTCTAGTCCTTATTCTACATGCGCTGCATTCACTACTGGATCTGTGTGCATAAACGCATCATCAAAATCATTTTCCCGATCTTGAGCGCGCGGCTGAAAGCGGTGAAAAAGGCTTAATGTTAGTGAGTATTGCCTGGAGTGATGTTGACCGAATAACCTTTTATGGTTAACGATGAAATGAGTATCGCTATTTAGAGTGCTAGAATTTTACTAGTGCTAACGAGTGTGAGTTTTGATGGTTTTTTAAGGTATTAAACACAAAATAGCTGCATGAAGTGCAGCTATTGTGTTTATCATTATTCTAATGACTTAGAGCAATACAATTCTCAATCAATTTAGAATGTATGGTTATATTGCAAAGAGTAATAGGTCGCATTTGACAGCGTGGTTGCATGGACTGTCGCAATCTCACTGCCTAGTGGAGGAACTGCTTGTCCATAGGCTTCAAGAACGCTGCTGTGTTCAGTTAACTGCGTTTCTTCACCTCGAATAAAGGCAATACCAAAATCAATACTGCTATGCTGTGAGAGTGTATACGTTGCCCCCATTGTGTACCATTGACGATCAGAATCTGGGATAGAAATGGAACTCACTTCTCCAACTACGCCTTGATCATGCATATAACCTGCTCGCAATGTCCAATCATTATTCACGCTGTAAGTACCGCCAATACTGAACAACCAAGAGTCATCCCAAGCATATGTTTTTAAACTTTGTTTAGGGACTATAGTTGCTCCATTACTACTGCCGTCAATAACGCTGATCTCATGAAAATCACCCCATGTTGTTAGCTGTGCAGTATAGTGAAGTGCAAACTTGTTTGTGAGTTGATGAAAACCTGCCACTTGGAAAATATCAGGCAAAGGAATGTTTATCTCGTCAAATGCCACTGTACCAACCCGTGGATCTACCAGATTAATGTCACCGCTGGCCTTAAAATCTGGACTGAAGCGGTAGCTCATGCCAAAGCGATGATTGTCATTGATTTCGTACATAGCACCAATGATCCCACCCACAGAATATCCATCCGCATCAACATCCGTTAAGTCTATAGGGGCAAACTGTCCACTAGGTGACGGTATGTCACCTTTACGGGTTAAGGTTCCTTTGCCATAAACGACATCTAACCCTGCGCCAATACTCAAATGCTCATTGATACGGTAAGATGCACTTAGGTTTAAGTTAATCGTGGTGACTTCAGTCTCACCGAGTAAATCTACAGGAGCTGGGATACTAGCTGTGCCACCTAGAATAGGTTGGGGGTTTGATAATGCCGCTGTATCAGTGCCAGTACCAAAATTGCTAAAAAGTGCGACGCCGTAAGCAAACTTATCGTTCACTGGATTAACATAATAAAAATTAGGAATGAGTTTAGCGTCAGCAGCATCGGGATCGCTACCGTAGTGGACCTCGCCAATAAGAGGGTTTTGTGAACGAATGAAAACATCACTGACATCCACTTCGACATCTGCGTAGGTAAGACCCATTGATAATTGTTGTTTGTCAAACAGTGCCATTGCAGCGGGGTTGCGTGACAGAACTGATGCGTTGTCTGCAATCACGGCATCTCCGGCGAAAGCACGACCAACCCCTGTGGCTGATTGGCTATTAAGTTGAAAACCTGCTGCCATTGTTTGTGTGCTAACGACAGCAACTGATGCTGCGATAAGTGTCTTATTGAAATACTTCATCATTGTTATCTCGATTATTGTTGCTCTTGTTGTTATAGATGCTAATTTTACATTAGCGATAAAATCAAGTTGTTAGATCTGCAATACTAGGTAGGTAAAGGCAGGCTAACAACTCCGACCAGTTATAAAAAGTGTGTCTAAATAAATGTTAAATTTGTTATGTAAATGGTTATTTATATTGATTTTTAATAAAGAAGCTATATCTAATAACGACTTGGAGTCATTTTAGGTGGGATTTCAGCGGAGAAAGTCTGTTTTAAAGTTAATAAAAAAGCGTACACGTGTACGCTTTTTTATTAACCAATTAACACGTCTATTTACAGTTTTGCTTCAAACTCAGTAAATTGTGCCAATATTCTCGGCGATGGTGCGTTAACTTTACTGACGATTACACCAGCGATTGTTGCGAGTATAAAGCCTGGCAGGATTTCATAAAGGTCAAAAACGCCACCGCTGAGTTGCTTCCAAACAACAACAGTGACAGCACCAACGATAATGGTCGCGACAGCACCATTACGGCTGTAATGACGCCAGAAAAGCGACATTAACACAACAGGTCCAAAGGCGGCGCCAAAGCCTGCCCAAGCATAACTAACGAGGCCTAACACGCTACTTTGTGGATTAAGGGCAATAACACCAGCGATCACCGCAATGACCAGTACTCCTATACGACCAACTAGCATTAACTCCTTACTTTGTGCTTGAGGGCGTAACCATTTTTTATAAAAGTCTTCAGTTATAACACTGGAACAGACTAGAAGTTGTGAGTCGATAGTGCTCATGATAGCCGAGAGAATTGCCGCGATAAGTAACCCGCCTATCCAAGGATTAAAAGCGGCATGCGCAAGATGAATAAACACGGTTTCGGGGTTTTCTAATGGTTCTGCGACAAAATAAAGCGTACCAGCAAGACCTGTTGCTAATGCTCCTAACAGTGCGACTAGCATCCAGCTCATGGCGATACGACGAGAGAGGGTGATGTCGCTTGCAGAGCCAATAGCCATAAATCGCGATAGAATATGTGGTTGGCCAAAATAACCAAGCCCCCATGCAAGTAGCGATACTAAGCCGATAACAGTGGTTTTTTCACTAAAAAGTGACAACATTGTGGGATCAAGTGAATCCAGTCCCGCTTGAGTTTCTGGTTGGCTAAAAATGGCGATGGGCACAATTAATAACGCCACTAACATTAAACAACCTTGGAAAAAGTCAGTCCAGCTCACCGCAAAAAAACCGCCTACAAAAGTATAGGCTACAATAATTGCTGAACCGATAATAAGGGCTAAGGTGTAGTCTAAACCAAACACTTTCTCGAATAAAATAGCGCCACCGACCATGCCTGAAGATGCGTAAAAAGTAAAAAACACCAAGATAGTTACGGCGGATACGAGCTTTAAGATGCCATTTTTATCTTCGAATCTTTTCTCGAAAAAGTCAGGTAGTGTGAGGGCATTATCAGTAAATTCAGTGTATACACGGAGTCTTTTAGCGACAAATAGCCAATTTAACCAAGCGCCAAATACTAATCCGAAACCGATCCATGCTTCACCTAAACCTCCAAGGTAAACGGCGCCGGGCAGGCCCAATAACAACCAGCCTGACATATCAGATGCACCGACACTCAATGCCGTGACGCCAGGGCCCATGCCACGACCACCTAGAATATAATCGTCAACAGAGTCAGTGGCTTTATAGGCCCAAAGGCCAATTCCCATCATGAGGGCAAGGTAGCCAACAAAGGTGATTAAAATAGGTAATTCTATGGTCATGTATGATCTACGCTTTTATGAATGGTAATTGTGACGCTATGCTAGCAGATCTTAGGGTGATGGCTCAATAAACGATAGAGATAACACTGAGCTCGTTAGGTCGCGGCAGTTATATTCTGCCGCGGACTAACCCATATTAAATGAATGTTTGTGTTATTTCGTTCTTGACGAAGTTAAGATCGCTGCTTTTCTCGCCGACTAACAGCATGTAAGCATTGTCAGTCTGAAAGCCAATGCCTTTATATTTGTTGTCAGCAAATGCTTCTTCTAACACCATTCGCTCTTCTAGCGGTACAATAAATAAGGTGACTTTTCCGCTTTCTCCTTGCATGACAAGATGTAGTGCCTGCACGCCTTGGAAATCACAGTAAGTGCTGTAAAACACTTTACCAGGCTGCTGCGTAAATCTCATTTCTGTATTACTGTTGAGCGAAGCAAGTTGAAAGTTAACATCTTGATAAGGCACGTTTTCATCTAGCTGTAACGCTTTATCTTCATGATATATATGCGCCAGTGCATGTTGGCTTAGGTCAACAGGACCGCTTCTGAGTAAGGTGAATGTCATGCCGGCTAAAAATGCCACCGAAGCTACCATTGCAAAGCTAAAGCCTGTTTTGCGCCGCTGCTGATTGTGTTGTTGCAGCTGTTGGCGTAACAATAATTTATCAGCCAAGTCATTAGGAACATCGATATGAAGTGCATTTTCGATTTTGCTATCTAGGTGCTTTAAATCGTTGACTAACGCTTCACGTTCGGCAGAAGTGTGAGTTGCCTGAAGGAACTCGGGGTCTTGATTATTTGGCTCACCATATGCTTGGCGGCGAAATGTAAGTTCATCCATTAGATTGGCCTCTGAACGTCGGTTTTTCAAGTATGTCTTTCAATTGATTTCTTGCTCTAAATAGGCGTGTCATAACTGTATTTCTATTAAGATCCAATATTTTAGCAATTTCATCACCACTAAAACCACCAATCACTTGTAACAGTAAGGGTTCGCGGTACTCTAATTCTAATGTTGAGATCCGTTTTTGGAGCAAATACTGCTCAGCATGTTCTTCGTTACTGCCGGAGAATGTATCTTCGATAAATTCTTGTTCGACATCTGAATAGTTAAATTGTTTTCGCTCAAATCGACGGGCGTTTTCACGACGAAGGATCGTGATCAACCAAGATTTTGCCGCTTTTTCATCTTTTAACGAATCAAGTGAACGCCATGCGCGTAAAAAGGTCTCTTGCGTGATATCTTCAGCAATATGTTTATCACCGCATAGCCAATAGGCATACCGGTATATATCGGCGTGAAGTGCCCTGACAAGGCTATCGTATCGTCTTTGTTTACTAACCATGTCTAAAGAGACCGCGGAGTTAGATTTTTTATTTCGCCAATGCTCAAACATTTTTATTATTTCTAACTGAATTAGTGAGCAACAGCCTACCTCTGTTCTGCAGGCAATGTCACGATATATCCACACTAAAAGGTGAATGCATGCGGTACGATGTCAATAAAAAGTAGTCTGCCGCGAAAACACCCTCATACTCATTATGCGGGTGTTTTAGGTTCACAGGTGGTTAAGACTTTGGGTTTAAAGGGGCCAGAGAAGAAGAGACCGCCTTACTGCTGTGTATGTTAACCGACAGCGCCAGAGCTAATAGCTGCGGGTAATCAACGTCTGTACGATTTTGGCTGTAGGCAGACTGTTGCAACGTGTTGATGGCGCTGGAGAGTGGTTCTGATAATTGACTTATCGTTTGCAAACTCATTGGTTTGCCGTAAATCTCTGAAAAATATGTAATTAAAGCATTGATGGCTGAGGTAGGATCTTTAAGTTTACAGGCCTGTTCAAGTGCTTGACGAGAACTGATTGATGGCGTAGTTAAGGCTGTTTTAATGATTGCCTCATTGACGCGTGGTTGTTTGCGAGCATTGAGCCAAAGCCACAATGTGAATAGCCATAAACAGGCAAAAAATGCACTTATCCACGGCCAATAACCAGCATTGTCTTGTTGTGGGGCCTTGGGAGAAACGATGGGCAACACAGCGTTAGCTGCTGCTTTGACGACAATCGTGCGTGCAGGCAGTGTGGCAAACTGTTGTTGCTTGAGGTGTGGGTTCCACCATGGCACTTTGATTTTAGGTAAAGTGTAAGTACCTGGCTGAGTAGCGACAATCGCGGTTGTTTGGGTTAATTGTGAGACCATTTGTTTATCACGAACAAATGACGTTCTCTGGGGCTTTTCGGGATAAGACTTCAGTGTTTCAGGTAGCGATAACGTCAGATCGGGCAAACTGGTTTCATCAGTATTAGACGCGAGTAAGCTTATCGTGCGTGTGATAGGATCACCAACTTTGTACTCAACAGGTGTGCTTGGCCAATCTTCTTTTAACATGACCAGATCTGAGACTAACCAATGGCCCTTATAATCAATAGGTTCGGGGTTGATCAATACCACAGATTTAGCGGCCTGAGTTTGAGTGGGTTTACTTTCGTTGAAAGAAAACATACCACCGTTACGCCTGCCTTGCATGACAACATCGCCAGAGAAACTCGCGCCATCGATTGTTAGCTCACCGGGTTGATCGGCAACAATGGCATATGTGCGCTCGATAACACGATAACGTTTGCCGTTGAGGATCTCGCTGCTGTCTTTGTCATCGCCGAGCTGCTTGATCTGCGCGCCTTCTAATGTGGGCGCATTAAGGACGCCACGTTGAAGCTCTAGAGCAAGGTAAAGTTTTACGCGATAGGTGAGCATTTGCCCGACATAAGCCGTATCTGATGATAAGCTCGCTTGCATGAAAATATCTTGCTGCTGTTGAGGTTGGCTGTTGCGATCTAATACTGATAGTGAGATAGGGTCAGAACTCACTCCGTCAATATTGAACGCTGGGATCGTTAATTTCCCTCGGCTTCTCGGTGATAATAAGACTTGCCAACGGGTTTCATTTCTAGCGTCAAAATTGACGATCTGCTTGCTGCGGCTAATGCTCGTCCGGCCCACAGTAAAGTCTTTCAATAATGAAGAAGTATTGAGCGCATTGCTACTGAGTTCATCATCAGCGACAACGGTTAATATCAGTGTATTTCCTTCAATGATCGGGTTTTGATCAACGGATGCCTGCAGGCTAGTGATAGCATATGCAGGGGCGATCATAGTGACGGCGAAGGTAAGCAGTATCAGTACTTTTCGAATTACCACTGTTGAGTTTCCTTGGTGTTAATGCCTTGATGGCGACGTTTTTGATATTCAAGCTGCATCTTGTTACGCAGTAAAACTTGAGGATCGTCAGCAATCCCCTTTAAAGCTCGCTCCATTTCTGGAGGGAGTGGATCCTCTGATAGCGCCGTAGGAGCTACCGTTGCCTGCGAAGCAGAACTCTCCTGTGGTGTTTGTTCATCAGGTTCGACTTGATGAGCTGCAGCTTGTGTTTTATCGTGACTGTCATCTTGGGAAGGATCAGCTGCGGCTTGTGCTTCCATGGGCGCTTCGTTATTTTTTGGCTGCGGTTGAGATTGAGGCTGATTATCTGATTGACTGGGTTCACTGTTGCGTGATTTGTCAGAGTCGGCATCATTTTCTTGCTGATCTTGCTGATCTTGCTGATCTTGCTGATCTTGCTGATCTTGCTGATCTTGCTGATCTTGCTGATCTTGCTGATCTTGCTGATCTTGCTGTTTAGCCTCAGACTGTGAATCGTTTTGCTGTTGAGATGGATCTTGCTGTTTATTGTCTTGTTGATTTTTCTCATCTGAGTGCTGGTTACTATCGTGTTGCTCACCGCTTTGCTTTTTATCTTCTGATGATTGCGTTTTGTCTTGATCTTGCTGTTCATTGCTGTCTTGGCTGTCTTGGCTGTCTTGGCTGTCTTGGCTGTCTTGGCTGTCTTGGCTGTCTTGCTGCTGTTGCAATTGCTGTGCAAGAGCAAGATTGTCTTGAGCAGGTTTTAGATCAGGCATGATCTCAAGCGCTTTTTGGTAACGTGCTTCGGCCTCAGCATATTGTCCTAATTGCATCAATGCATTGCCTTGGTTGTAAAAACCGTTAGCTGAATTGTCAAGTTCAAAGCCTGTTAAAGCTTGATCATATTGACCCGCTTTATAACGTGCGCTGGCTTGCCATTGTGTTTGTTCAAACTTATCGGCAGCCGCTTCGTAATGTTGGGCTTGATAATCAGCTGCTGCTTGTTGATTTTGTGTTTGCCAGAGATCATCCCAAGTATTGGCATAAACCGGTTGTGATGGTTGAAATACCAACACTAATGCGAGCGCGCCAATGACACCGTGTCTAAAACTGAACAGGGCAGGAATGAGCAATAGAAGTGCAATGTAGCCGCCTAAGTCTTGCCATGTTTCACCATGTAGATCACTCTCTTTAGTAGCAGTTGAGGGCGTTAGCCATTTGATTAAATGTTGAATGTCTTGTCCATCCGTTCGGGTTGCGATCAGAGTGCCATGGGCAGAATCGGCGAGTGACTGCAATAAATTAAAGTCCGTTTTTGCAATGACAACTTGCTGTTGATTATCTCTTAATAACTGGCCATTAGGTAATTGAATGGGTGCACCTTGTTCACTGCCAAAGGCTAAAATGGCCAACCGATAAGGACTATCTTTTAAGACGGCTTTGGCTTCACTCAGTTGTGATGGGATAATGCCGTCAGTAAACAAAACAATGTCGCCGTCTAGATGGCCACTTTGACTCAGTAATGTTTTTGCATGTTTAAGCGCTGCAACAACATTTGAGCCTTTAACGGGCATAATATCGGGCGTTAATGTCGGCAATAAATTAAGCAAAGTGGCTTTATCTTGAGTCAATGGACTAATGGTAAAAGCATCACCTGCGTAGGCGATCAGCCCGGTTTCCCCTTCTTTTATGTCGTCGACTAGATCCTTGGCGCGATATTTTGATTGAGCTAGGCGATTAGGAGTAAGATCATTGGCATACATAGATAAAGACATGTCCATAGCGATGACGCGCCCTTGAGTGGACTCATATACTGGTAAGGCTGTTTTATGTAACGCAGGCCCTGATAGTGCTATGACAGCAATAAACCAGGTTAGCGTCAGATATAGTAAGCTATGATTTTTGCGTTGTGGTGTGTTGCTCAGTAACACGGTGGCTAAGTGAGGAGCGATGTATTGATCCCAGCTTGACCGTACACCGTGGTGCTTGTTAAGGAGCCATAACAAGATAGCTAACGGAATAAGGGCAAAAAACCATTCAGGACGGATAAAATGCATACTTAACGTTCCCCTGTTATTTTTTGCTCAGCGCGGCGAAAAAGAGACACACTGTCCAAGCTTTTTATCATACTGAGCAATAATGCAAGCGCGAGTGGCCAGTAAAATAGCTCTGATTGTGGACGATAACTGCGTTGATCACGGCTGATGGGTTCCAGTTTATCAATTTCTTGGTAAATCTTTTCTAATTCTTGTGTATTACGAGCACGAAAGTAAGCGCCGCCTGTTTTTGCTGCGATACGCTTAAGTTGATCTTCATCTAAGTCGATAGAAGGGTTCACTCGCTCTTTTCCAAATAATGTGCGGCGCTCCATGACATCGGCGCCTACACCAATGGTATAAATTGTGATCCCTCTTTCGGCTGCAATGTCAGTGGCTTGCTCTGGTGAGATCGCGCCAGCATTATTTGAGCCGTCCGTGAGTAAGATCAGCACGCGATTACTTTTATCGACCAGATCAAAACGCTTAATACTCAGCGCTATCGCTTCACCGATGGCGGTTTGCTTACCCACTAAGCCTATTTGAGCTTCATTAAGGTACTGCGCTACGGTGCGTCTATCGAGCGTCAAAGGAGATTGGAGGTAAGCATGATCAGCAAATAAAATGAGTCCAATTCGATCCCCTTTACGGCGCTCAATAAACTGACTAATAACGTGTTGGATCAATGTAAATCTATCTGTGACTTGGCCATTAACCACCATATCTTCAATTTGCATGCTGCCGGATAAATCGACAGAGAGCATTAAGTCACGCCCTTTACTGGGCAGCTCTATCGGCTCTGCAACCCATAAAGGTCGCGCCACGGCAATCACCAATAAAATCCAGATCAGCCATTGACCTTTAACTGAAGCCTTGTTGGCTGTACGAGTGACGCTGTAGCCTTGACTATCGCTTCCAGGCAGATAAAGGTGGCCGCCGAGCTTTGCTTGTTGCGGTTTCTTTTTTTTGAGTAACAAGGGCAGTGGCAATAAAAGTAATAGCCAGGGCAATGCTAAGGTCAACATCAGTTAGCCTCCGTGTTAGCAGCTTGGAGTTCGCGCGATTTATTTTTCAGAGGTAATGCTTGTTTTAACCATGTACTCGCATGACGTTTCAATGTTTGTGCTTGTGCGTCAGTTAAGGTGATAGGCTGATAGCCTAATTGCAGTTGCTCACATAAAGCCGTTGGTGGTTGTTTGACCTGAGCGGCGAGCCAATCATACCAATGTTGACCGGATAAACGCGCAATGCTGTCTCGGTGGCAGTAACTGAGCGCGGCACGTTTTAGGATCTCATTGACTTGCGCAATATAGTTGGGAGTATGAGTGTTTAATGCCGCCAATGCCATCAGTGCTGAGCGTTTCGCTGCGCTGTGTTGGTGACGCTTTCGCAAATACACAAATAATGTCAATAATACGATGATCATCAACACCATCATGAACCAGTAACCGGCTGCAAATGGCCATGCACCAATGGCGGCAGGAGTTTGAATATCATGCAGTGACGCTAGTGCGGGGTTCGTTGCTACGTCTTTAGCGGCCATTTATCTAAACGCTCCTAACTGTTGATTGAGACGTTGACCGGCATCAATAAGGCGGGTTTCAACACTGATTTTTTGCATCATATCTGTAAATTGCATCTTGATTTTCTGCTGTTCTTCTAACCAATGATTATAGCTATAACGGTCAATAATACGCTCTTTCCCGCCTTCCTTAACGGGTAATTGAAACTGTGCGGGTAACGTCAATTTGCCCTCACGTAAAGGATCGGTAATGAGAAACGCCCCCATGTCACAATGCCGTTTTAGATCCGATAACATGGCTAAGCAGGCGGGGCTAAAATGGCCGCCATCAGAGACTATCCAGATTAATGATCCCGGCTTAGCAATACGCCTTAATCGTTTACAGGCATTAAGCATATGCTCGGGATCTGGCGCGTGATCTGCCAGCGAAGTCAATTGGCGCTGATGAAGTTGCTTGATAGCGGACACCAATTGCAATATACCTTGCTGACGACTGCGAGGTTTTAGCTCAATATGCTCTTGCTCAGTGGCAATGATAGCGCCGAGCCGATCGCCATGTAATATTGCGTTCCAGCCCAGCGTCGTCGCAACATGAGCGGCTTGTACGGCTTGTAATAACAAGCTGGAGCCAAAATACAAACTACGGCTGAGATCCAACAAGATAATAATGGGCCGTTCACGTTCTTCGACAAACAGCTTAGTGTGCGCTTTGCCGGTTCTGGCTGTGACGCGCCAATCAATGGTTCGAACATCGTCACCACTTTGGTAATGGCGCACCTCGGCAAATTCCATACCGCGACCTTTAATGGCACTAGAACGGTGTCCGGCTAGATTAGCTTTTGCTTTGGCGCGCTTTTCTGGCAGTGCGCGGGCAATACTCTGACATGCTAATAACTCTTTTTCGGTAATATTAATACCGTCAGCAAACAGAGGAAGGTCTGAATTGAGCATTAAGGAACCGCAACTTGAGAAAGAATATGATTAATAACGTTGTCAGCAGTGACGCCGTCAGCTTGTGCTTGATAGCTTAGTAGCAATCGGTGACGCAATACATTAGGGGCCACCGCTTGAATATCTTCAGGTGAGACAAAGTCACGCTCGTGTAAATAAGCTCGGGCTCTGGCGCAGCGTTCAAGGGAAATGGTTGCACGTGGACTGACGCCATATTCAAGCCAACTTGCAAGCTCGGCGTTATAGGCGGCCGGCTGGCGTGTTGCCATCACAATATCGACGATATATTTCTCTAAAGGCTCTGCGAGGTAGAGCTGCAATGCTTGTTCGCGCGCAGCAAAAATATCACCTTGAATGATCGGCGTGACCGTTGGGATCTCTTGCTTTAAAGCTTCGTTACGCGACAAACGTAAAATTTCAAATTCTGTTTCTGCGCTCGGATAGTCAAGATTAAGGTGCATTAAAAAGCGATCTAACTGCGCCTCTGGAAGTGGGTAAGTCCCTTCATTTTCAAGTGGGTTTTGCGTAGCCATGACTAGAAATAACTCGGGTAGTGGGTAACTATTTTTACCCACCGTCACTTGATTCTCTGCCATAGCCTCCAGTAATGCTGATTGCACCTTCGCTGGCGCACGGTTAATTTCATCGGCCAAAATAAGATTATGGAAGATAGGCCCTGCTTCAAATTCAAACGTCGCCGTTTGCGCACGATAAATGTCAGTACCGGTTAGATCAGCAGGCAGTAGATCGGGCGTAAACTGGATCCGATGAAAATCACCTTCAACTCCATCACATAGCGCTTTTACAGCACGAGTTTTCGCTAAGCCTGGCGGGCCTTCAACCAAAAGATGCCCATCGGCGATCAGTGCAATTAATAAGTTCTCAGTTAATGTCGGTTGACCGAGAATAACAGTATTTAAATATTCGCGTAACGCGTGGAATCGACTCAAAGGCATGATGGTACTCAAGTTATTATGTTTCTAAACTATGGACAGTCCCTATACTAAATAATTCAATTAGGTTTTGGCTAGTGTTAAAAAACAAACAAGTGTTTAAAATTTTTCATTTAAAAGTTAGAATCAGATCACATTTTGATGGTCAGACCTGTTTGCAAGTTATTTTCAGGTTTCTCAAGGATATAGAAAAGCGAGCAACCGCAAGGGTTAGTGGCGCAAATAATTAGAGGTAGACAATGAGTGAAAGACAGCAGTTAACGAATGCGAGAGGCGAGCGCATCGCGATAGTATCGGGGCTAAGAACGCCATTTGCTAAACAAGCGACCGCTTTTCATGGCGTATCGGCACTCGATATGGGGAAAATGGTCGTCAACGAGCTGATTACTCGTTCTGAACTGGATCCTAAATTGATTGAGCAGCTTGTGTATGGCCAAGTCGTTCAAATGCCAGCAGCGCCAAATATCGCCCGTGAAATCGTATTAGGCACAGGTATGAATATCAGTACGGATGCCTATAGCGTTACTCGCGCCTGCGCGACCAGCTTTCAATCGACGGTGAATGTTGCAGAGTCAATCTTAACCGGTAATATGGAAATAGGAATTGCAGGCGGCTCAGATTCATCGTCAGTTTTACCCATTGGTGTCTCTAAAAAACTCGCCCATGCGCTGGTGGATCTCAATAAAGCCCGCAGTTTTGGCCAGAAGCTTGCCATTTTTCGCCGTCTAGGGTTAAAAGATCTATTACCAGTACCGCCAGCAGTTGCTGAGTATTCTACTGGCTTATCAATGGGACAAACTGCTGAGCAGATGGCAAAAACTTACAATATTAGCCGCGCAGATCAAGATGCATTAGCTCATCGCTCTCACACGTTAGCAACAGAAACATGGAATGCGGGTAAGTTAGCCGAAGAAGTGATGGCCGCTCATGTGCCACCGTATAAAGCCTTTATTGATCGTGACAATAACATTCGTGAAAACTCCAAACTTGAATCTTACGCCAAACTGCGCCCTGCATTTGATCGTAAGCATGGCTCGGTTACAGCCGCAAACAGTACGCCATTAACAGATGGCGCATCTGCAGTGTTGCTCATGAGTGAAGGCAGAGCGAAAGCGTTGGGTTATAGCCCAATCGGCTACATTAAAAGTTATGCATTTACAGCTATCGATGTGTGGGAAGATATGCTAATGGGCCCATCTTATGCCACGCCAATGGCACTGAAACGCGCGGGTATGGAGCTCGAGGATCTGACATTGATTGAGATGCATGAAGCGTTTGCAGCTCAAACACTAGCCAATATGCAGATGTTCGGTTCGAAGAAATTTGCCGAAGAAAAACTGGGTCGTAACCGTGCGATTGGTGAGATCGATATGAGCAAATTTAATGTGTTAGGTGGCTCATTAGCTTATGGGCATCCTTTTGCGGCCACAGGGACTCGATTGATCACGCAGGTGTGTCATGAGCTTAAACGTCGTGGCGGCGGTACCGGTCTTGCAACGGCATGTGCAGCAGGTGGTTTAGGCGCAGCAATGATAGTTGAAGTGGAGTAATCGAGATGGATAAGACATTTAATTTAGCTCGCCGAGAAGACGGTATTGCCATACTAACCATGGACGTACCAGGTGAGACCATGAATACGCTACGGGCCGAATTTGGTCCCGAGATAAGCGAGATCCTAGCTGAAATAAAGCAAGACAATACCATAAAAGGGTTGGTGTTGGTTTCTGGCAAAAAGGATTCTTTTGTTGCCGGCGCTGATATCTCAATGTTGGATAAATGTGAAACCGCAATCGATGCTAAGTTACTCTCTCAACAAGGGCATGTGGTTTTTAATGCGTTAGAAAACTTATCTATCCCCGTCGTTGCTGCGATTAATGGGGCATGTTTAGGCGGCGGGTTAGAGTTGGCGCTCGCATGCCATCAGCGAGTGTGTAGTTTAAATAGCAAAACCATGATGGGCGTACCTGAAGTGCAATTGGGTTTACTGCCTGGTGGTGGTGGGACCCAACGTTTACCGCGCTTGGTCGGTATTACAACGGCGCTCGATATGATGCTAACAGGTAAGCAGATCAGGCCTAAACAAGCGATAAAAATGGGCTTAGTCGATGATGCGGTACCAGAGTCGATATTAATGCGCACCGCGATTGAAATGGCGCTCGCGGGTAAACAATCGGCAAAACAGAAAAAGCAGTCATTGATCAATAAAATGCTGGAAGGCACCAGCGTGGGCAGAAATATTATTTTTGACCAGGCAGGCAAGCAAGTGGCTAAGAAAACGCAAGGTAATTATCCTGCTCCAGCCAAAATCATCGATTGTGTACGCCAAGGTATGACTAAGGGCTTGATAAAAGGTCTTGAAGTCGAAGCAAGTCATTTTGCTGATCTGGTGATGTCGAAAGAATCTGAAGCATTAAGAAGTATTTTCTTTGCCACAACCGAAATGAAAAAAGAGACGGGCGCAGGTGATGTTGAGCCACGCCAAGTTAAAAAGGCGATGATCTTAGGTGGCGGTTTGATGGGCGGCGGTATTGCGTCTGTGACAACCACTAAAGCCAAAATACCCGCTCGAGTTAAAGATATTAGTGAGACGGGCTTAAGCAACGCGCTATCTTACGCATACAAGTTGCTCGATAAAGGCGTTAAGCGCCGGCATATGACTCCAGCTGTGCGTGACAATGTAATGGCGTTAATGACCACAACGACCGAGTATAAAGGGATTAAAGATGCCGATATCGTCGTTGAGGCAGTCTTTGAAGATCTGTCGCTTAAGCATCAAATGGTCAAAGATGTAGAGCGAGAATGTGCTGAGAATACCATTTTCGCGTCAAATACTTCCTCGCTGCCGATAGCGCAAATTGCTGAGGCAGCAACTCGCCCAGAAAATGTCATCGGTTTACACTATTTCTCTCCGGTAGAAAAAATGCCTTTAGTCGAGGTCATTGCCCATGAAAAAACCTCTGCCGAAACCATTGCAACAACAGTTGCATTCGCACGCAAGCAAGGCAAGACACCTATTGTGGTTCAAGATGGCGCAGGTTTCTACGTCAACCGTATTTTGGCTCTTTACATGAATGAAGCAGCACAGCTGTTGTTAGAAGGGCAAAGTGTTGAGCATTTAGATAAAGCGTTGGTGAAATTTGGTTTCCCTGTCGGACCAATGACATTGCTTGATGAAGTAGGGATTGATGTTGGCGCCAAAATTTCACCGATTTTAGAAGCCGAACTCGGTGAACGCTTCAAGGCGCCATCGGCATTTGATAAATTGTTAGCCGATGACCGTAAAGGACGTAAAAACGGCAAGGGCTTCTATCAATATGGCAGTAAAAAGAAAGCAAAAGAGGTCGATAGCAGCGTATACACTGTGCTTGGGTTAACGCCGGGTCAAAATGGTGATGCGAATGAACTGGCTCAGCGCTGTGTGGTGCAAATGCTTAATGAAGCGGTGCGATGTTTGGAAGAGGGGATTATTGCCTCGGCTCGAGATGGTGATATTGGAGCGATATTTGGAATTGGCTTCCCGCCTTTCTTAGGGGGACCATTCCATTATATTGATACGCTAGGGCCTGCTAAGTTGGTCGAGATCTTAAGTGGTTATCAATCTCGATTTGGTGATCGATTCAAGCCAGCTGAACTGTTGCAACAAATGGCGACTGAGCAGCGTTATTTTTTTAAGTAGCATGACTTGGGAATAAACCGCTGTTAACAGTAAAAAGAGTAACCCTATTTAGTCGACATCAGTGTTGACGGCGCACAAAAAAAGGAGCGAATAAGCTCCTTTTTTGTGTCTGAAAATCGATTTTTATGTCGTGAACGACACGTTCCACCAATCTTGCGTTGAGATCACGTCGAGATCTGCCAACCCTAAGAGTAGCTTGACCTTTCTACGGTGCGATATCATCAGTCCCGGTTTTTTCATTACACAGGCAAACATATCAATTCAAGCTATTTGGGTAACGAGCTTAATGTGTGGCACGGCAGCAGTGTGCAGTGGCTTTAGCTTAATGTGTGGCACGGCAGCAGTATGCAATGGCTTTAGCTTAATGTGCGGCACGGCAGCAGTGTGCAGTGGCTTTAGCTTAATGTGTGGCACGGCAGCAGTGTGCAGTGGCTTTAGCTTAATGTGCGGCACAGCAGCAGTGTGCAGTGGTTTTAGCTTAATGTGCGGCACGGCAGCAGTGTGCAATGGCTTTAGCTTAATGTGTGGCACGGCAGCAGTGTGCAATGGCTTTAGCTTAATGTGCGGCACGGCAGCAGTGTGCAGTGGTTTTAGCTTAATGTGCGGCACGGCAGCTAAGTGTTTGATAGATGCTAAATCCATTTGAACTCCAGAAGCAGTATGAGTGGATGCCATAGCGGGAAGTGAGCATGCCAATGCAACTGAAGCAACTAGTCCATTAATTATCGTTTTCATTTTTACTTTTGCCTTCTTAATTGATGTGTTGTGGTAAATTGAATCTAAGAAGGTAAAGCAAGTGTTGTGCCATTGTTTATTTTTTGGTTTTTATTTGTTTTGTTGTGTGGCTTTAGGGGTTATCTCTATTCCAGTTTTTAGAAGCTGAGTAAAAGCTTTTTCTGTCACAGGTTGACTGTATACGTAACCTTGCACCTCTTCACAATCAAGTTCGCTTAAAATCGCAAGTTGCGCCGCTGTTTCAACCCCTTCCGCGACGACTGAAAGCCCCATGTTATGAGCGATTGTGATGATAGAGTCGACCATTTTTAAGTCACGCTTGGATTTATCAATGTCATCAATAAAGGCTTTATCTATTTTAAGTGTGTGGATAGGAAAGCGTTTTAAATATGACAGGGATGAGTAACCTGTACCAAAGTCATCTAATGCTAAATTTACGCCCATTTGTGACAATTGCTGCATCAGTGCTA
This sequence comes from Shewanella sp., assembly GCA_028223395.1. GTDB lineage: Bacteria > Pseudomonadota > Gammaproteobacteria > Enterobacterales > Shewanellaceae > Shewanella. Next base: position 17,383 of record JAOIUG010000015.1, on the reverse strand, counting down.
TGGCTTTTTCTGGTTCATCAATGACAGTGCCTTCCGTAATTTCAAGCTCTAAATGAGTGGCTGGCAGCTGTGTGTGACGTAAAATTGACGCAACACGTTGCTGTAGATCGGGCAGGGCAAACTGTTTTGACGATAGATTGACGGCGACTCTGCCAGTAAAGAGCCCTTGTAAGCGCCAATTTTGTGTTGCTAAGCAGGCTTTTTTGAGCACAGTGTCACCGATCTCAACAATCAAACCGTTTTCTTCAGCCAAAGGGATAAATTTATTGGGTGGGATCAGGCCGTGATCAGGATGATTGAGTCTAACTAACGCTTCCATTCCGGCGATAGCGCCTGTTTTTAGGTTAATTTTAGGTTGATAATAAACGTCAAATAAATCCTTCTTAATTGCCTCTCGAATGAGGCTCTCAATTGTTAACTGCTTGATGGCGTTTTTATTAAGTGACTCGGAGTAAAATTGATATCGATTGCCCCCAGCGGACTTAGCATGATACATGGCGGTGTCTGCTTTACGTAGCAGCGCTTGCTCACTATTCCCGTCTTCAGGATAGAGAACGATACCAATACTGACTCCTACGACCACGGTTTCGCTTGATAGTTGAAAAACCGCTTCAAAAGCATGAATTACCGCTTTAGCAATGGTCGCACTGATACCAATTCCTGAATTTTTGTCAATTAAAATGGCAAATTCGTCACCACCTAAGCGGTATATATTAGCGTGATATGGCACCGCAGTTTGTATACGTTCAGAGGCGAGTATGAGCAGCTCGTCGCCCACTTGGTGACCTAAGGAGTCGTTAATTTTTTTAAAGTTGTCGAGATCTAACACCATCAATGTATGCTCTGCGCTATGTTTAACGAGATTACCTAACGTTACCATCAGGTTTGAACGGTTCGGCAGATTCGTCAGTAGATCGTTATTGGTGAGTTTTCTAAGCTCCTCTTCTTGTTGTTTACGGCGGCTGATATCTGAGAAAACACCGACATAATGGCAGAGCTCACCTTGTTCGTCATATATGGCATCGATAGTTAACGCCATCAAAAAGTGGGTGCCATCTCCTCTAACGGATTCTATTTCCTCGCTCCAACGGCCTTGCTGTTTCAATATCGAGCGGATCTGCTGTGAGTAACTGTCTGGGTAAAGTGCAAAGTTAAGTTGTGTGCCAATAAGCTCAGCTTTGCTTAGCATTGAAAGATCACAACAGGCTTCGTTGACTTCTACAAAGTGGTATTGCCTATCAAGAATGAACATGCCTTCAGAAATATTTTTAATCGCACGTTCAAAGAGTTTAAGTTGTTCTTCCGCTTGTTTAAAATGACTAATATTTTTAATGGTGCCTGTCATCCGTAGCGGATTATGATGTTCATCACGCTCCACTATTTTGGCGCGATCTAAGATCCATATCCAATCACCAGACTTACCTTTAACGCGGTAGGTTGCTTCAAAATGTTCGGTTTCAGCCTCAAAGTGTTTATTTAGCTCATCATGTACACGCGTTTGATCCAGTGGATGGATGTTACTCTCTTCGCCGGCTTGGCCTGAGCGGCGTCCATCTCTTGGGAAATCAAGTGTTCCCCACATATTTGAACGATATATATGGCCGGTTTCGAGATCCCAATCCCACATTTCATCACCGCTACCCCACAATGACAACTTTAATCGCTCTTCACTTTTTGCGATCTCTTTTTGAGTATCGCGACGCTTTAAAAATATTTTAACGATGAGTAAGAATGCAAATAATGCCAAGAAAGAGTAGATAATTTTTGCATGATCCGATAACCACCAAGGCGGTATGATTTCAATGGCTAATGTTTTTTCTTGCCCCTTAAGGCCAGTTATTGGATCGACAGCATGAACTAAAAATTCATACTCACCTGGTGATAAGTTGGTATAAGTTGCGGAGTTAATGCCTTTTGAGTTTATTTTAGTGTCCGACAGGCCACGTAGTTGGTAAATGTAGCTAATGTCATTCAGTGCACTTTTTGGGCTGTTGAAAACCAACGTAAATGGGTAATCAGAGTGTTTGAGTCGGATCTTTTCTGTTTTATTTATCTGCTGCTCAAGTATGTTGCCGTCTGGCGTTTCTGGAATATTAAATACCAGTAGTTCACTTAAACTGACTGTCGGAGCGGTATGGTTAAGTAAGTATTGTTTGATTTTTTTTAGCGAAATAAGGCTGATCCCATTGAGCCCTCCTAGCAGTATATTGTCGTTTAGTTTGTATATTGATTGTGCGTTGTACTCATCTTGAACACCTTGCCCTTTGCTGAAAATATAGGGTTGATTCGTTTTCTTATCTTTTATGAATAACTCGTTAATTGAGGATGCAATAATTAAATTTTCATCTTGATATATAGAGTATATGGGTTTGTTGTTTTCGTACACATCTGTCGTAGTTAGTGTATCTAAATGGATTTTTTTAAGACTGTTTCCAGTTCCAATTAATATCTCATCAGCAAAAACATCAATGCTGATCACTATCTGCTGAGTGTAAATGGGGCTGACAACGCCACCTTCTAATTTAAAAATCCCTCCTTGACTAGCAATAAAAAGAGCGTCTCGATACTCTTTGAGATCAAAGATAGGATTACCGTTATCGACTATGTACTCTTTAGTGATACCCGTTTTTATAAAATATTGAATTACAGTGCCATTAGTTGCACCTATGTAGAGGCTTTGACTATTTGCTGCAGCTTTTACAATAAAAAATTCACCCTTTATAATCTGTGAGCTTTCTTTATTTTCAGTGTTAATTTCAATGAGGCCTTCTATACTCGCAACGTATATTCTATCTCTAATTCTAATTGCTGACTTTGGACCTTTAATATTGGAGTTGTAATTTTTTATGCTATCGAGTTTATTATCCAATACACGGATTAAGGGAGAATCGGTTGTAATTATGATACCTGAGACCCCTGCTGAATTAATAGACCAAACATTACCGTTTTGTATTTCTTTGGTTTTGGCTATGTTACCGTTGTCATCGATAATGATAATGCCATTATTTTGGTTTGAGATAAATGTTTTTGCTTTACCTCTTATTATCTTTGGTTGTTCTAGTTCTTTACTTGAAGTGTTTAATTCACCGAGTAAAAGAGGCGTTTCAATGTTATTGATATTATATATTTTATTTTTTGATATCGCATAGTTTAAGGTTGGTTTTTCAGTAACACTTAAAAAATTAATTGCGTTTATTTTATTGAGATTATCATTCTCAAACAAGAATGTACCATCATTTTTGAAAATGAGAAGTTTATTGTCTATAACCTTAATTGTGTTCGATTTATCGGATATTAACTCCACATCACTAGCGATAGAGTATACATTTCCTGTATAATTTCTAACGAATAACCGATCGTTATAAGAGACTATATTCTTAATCGTCCCAAAATCACCCGTAATTTCACCTTTAATCTTAAGTTTTCCATTTCTCAACGGGTGAATGATGGTGATTTTATTTTCTGTTCCTATATAAATATGATTGTCGTGTTCGTATACAGTCCATACTGCTTCATTGATCGACAGTCCCATGTTCTGCGATGATGTTATTTTATCTTTCAAAGGATCATATATTGACAGGCCTTTATCAGTGCCAATAAACATCAAGCCAGAACGAGTGATCAATAAACTATGAATAAAGCCGCTGGCGAGTTCATGACGCTGGGAGGGGAAATAATGACGGAAGTGTTGGCCGTCATAGCGGTTTAGGCCATTGAAGGTCCCGATCCAGAGATAACCATCAGCATCTTCTACAATAGAAGATACATTGCTTTGTGATAACCCTTCAGGAACCCCTAATGCAACAGAGTTGAGTGTATATGCAAAGCAAAGCTTGATAGGTAACAAATTGAGAAAAAAGAGTGTAATAATGAGTAATAGCTTAGGCATATTTTTATTTTTATTTTTATTAGTAGCGTAAGACTACAGGGATACGGACTGATTTTCCAGAAAGTGAAGCTATGATCAAAATCCTTCATCTATTTTTTGAATCATGAACCATGAACATTGCTTATCTAACTTTGTATAATATTTGTACTTTTTTGATCTGATATGACATAGAAAAATACACCTTACTCGTCACATGAATGATTAATATAAAGACGGCGGCAGTGTATCAAATTGCTTAGCGTTTAATTTAAAGGATTTTAAATCGACAATCATGCTATTTGGCGTTAATTGTGTTTGTTCTTGGTGGGTTTCACCAGTGCAAAAAAGTACGAGTCTATCGCAGTCTTTTGTTCGCATTTTTTTCATAATAAAACGGATTAAATCTGAACGGGTTAAGGTTTTTATTTGTGCAACTACTCGTTCTCTTTGATCAAAAGCGAGATCTTTACTGCCAATACTTGACCAATAGCGTTGGCTTCGGGTTTTGAGGTTGGCGTCGTGTAGCATCACTTGGTTGATTAAACCTGTTTTGGTTGATTCCCATTGACGGTTAGTGATCTGTAAAATGGCATAGCTAAAGCCTGCGATAAACTCATCAATCGCTGCTAATAGCGCATGGGGTCCGGTGCTAGGAGACTGAATATAAAAAATCATACCAGGGTAGCGGTTTAAAGGTAGGTATCCGGTTCCGACCATGTAACCAAGTTGGCGCTGGGTGCGGAGCTCGTGGAAAAAATTTGAAGACATGGTGTGGTTGAGCAAACTGAGTAAGGCCATATTATCAGGTGTTGCAGCATTCGATTGATAATAAACAATAATGCCGCTGTCTTGATGCGTAACGGGCAACGCTCTAAATAAGGTGCCTTTATGGGTTAAGTCAATTAACTCTCGGGATGACTCTTGGCTTGGAGATGTCACTAGTGAAAGGATTTTGTTTAACTTATTTCCGAGCGATTTTGCTTCATCTTCCAAGTAATCACCATGGACGAGACCTTCGAGGTGGATCTTTTCATAAAACTGTTGCACATGCGCATGTAAGTCGTCCACGGTCAGCGTTGCTAGGCACTCTGCCATGCGGGCAGGTTCAAAACTGCGTTTTTGTAATGTCACTGTTAAACTGGTAAACAACTGTGAAATGGGCTTTGCTTGAGTATGATTAGACCAGCTGCGCAGTAATTGCTGCTTAATGAGATCAAATCGACGTTGAGTAAAATTCCGTTCGCGTGCTTTGTCTATGATCAGTGATAACAGGGCTTCTTGCTTACCAATAAAGCCGGTTAAGTGCAGGGTTATCCCACCTTGATGAGGGTAGATATTGTAGCTTAATCCCGCCACTTCGGCTGGGTAGGTAAACTCAGCGAGGTGATCGAGAAGCATTTCAACATAAAGCTTTGTGAGCGCCGCATTTTTTGCCGAACTCGCAGCGTGAGCTGAGTCTAATGATAGGTAAATATGGCCTTTTGGCACTTGATACTCGTCATCTTTTTTATGCCAAATTCGGTAGCCAGCTTCTTGTGCTACGACTTTAGGAACAGGGCTGGATCCCGGCACTGTACGAGCTGTGCACTGCGCCATAATAAAAGGGTTTTTTTCGGGTAAATGCAATTGAGATCGTACCTTAACTGCAGACCAACGAGTCAGGCTGTTTTGTGGGATCGGTTTCATTTGATAAGGTGATTGATACCACATTGCCAGTTTGTCGGTGGCCAGTTCTGGCGCAACTAACACTAAGCGCATGTTGCTTGGGATCATTAAGGCCAGCAGCTGCTGCGTTTCATCATGGGCCAATCCTTCCATGCGATAATCACCGTATATAATATCTTCGGTATCATAATGGTGCATATTGATGCTTAAATGACTCGCGAGATCCATCGCTTTTACTTGCTCTTGATATTGAAAAGCACGTTGAAGCAGTGCTGCCCGTTCATTATATCGCCAAGGAGTTAAGCCTGAATCACGTATTAAGGCGATATACTCAAAAGTACAGTCAATCACAGTATCAAGTTGGCATAACCCCTGATCGGTCAGCTCAATACTGATATTGTAATCTTTAAAATTATACCCATTGACTCCTCCGCCAGCTGAAAGGTTATTAGCGAGTCCTTGAGACTTTAAGTAAGACAATAAACTGCCTTTTCCTTCATAACCTAATAAGTGACTAATAAATGTCAGTGGTTTGTGTTTATAAAATCGGTCAATAGCAGGTAAGGCAAAAGTGATTGCCAATCGTCGCTGCTCTTTAAGTGGTACGACATTAATTTGTGTTTGCAGTTGTTCGGGTAAATAGATGGGTAAGTCAGGATAGGGCGCGGCTGAAGCGCGTTGTTTAATTTGAGAAAAATACTGTTGTGCGAGTTTACCCAGTGTATCAAGAGCGAGTGGGGCAACAATACACAATGTCATTTTGTCAGCACTGTAGTGGGTGCGATAAAAGTGTAATAGCTCGGCTTGAAGATCGCTTTGGCTTCCCGCGAGTGTTTCTAGATTGCCGACTGAAAACTTAGCAAAAGGGTGTACGGGGTTGACCGTCTCTTTTTGTACTTGATAAATACGACGAATGTCATCTTTTAACTTGAGGCTAAATTCAGATTCAATCGCATGCCGCTCACGTTCAACCAAAGTGACATCAAAGCGAGGCGCAATAAAGAACTGACTGAAGCGATCGAGTGAAGCTTCAAATTGCGCGGCGTCGATACTGTAAAAATAACTGGTGTGCTCAGTGCCAGTCCAAGCATTATTACTGCCACCATGTTGATTAATGAAGGCGGAGAACTCACCTGCTTCGGGGTATTTGTCAGTCCCGAGAAACAACATATGTTCTAAAAAATGCGCCATACCAGGCCGAGCTATCGGATCGTTGAAATGCCCTACGCCTACAACCAGGGAGGCTGCAGCTTCTGTCGACTGGAGATCTTCAACAAGCAAGACAGCCAACCCATTATCAAAAGTGACATGGCGATATGCTCGGTGATCATTTGGACTACTGATAACATTTTTGGCCGTTCGCAAGCTGTGCTCCATTGATGGTACAGTATCAAACTGAGTCGATAATTTTAGTCGCACTTTGCCGAGAAAGCACGAATAATCGAGGCTTGAATGAGATCATAGCAAGCGTTAATGCTGCTAATGGTGGTGCTTACTTTAGGTTGATAGACACACGATGACGCAAGTTAGCTTAACTTGCCATTATTTTCATCGTTCTTCAAATACAAGTTGACGATATCACCGACCAATTTGATGAAAATTGGCATTGGCTCTCATGATAATTAAGACGTTAATCATGAATATAGTACTATATCGCCATCAGAATTCGGACTACAATTAATGGATAACAATAACGAATTGGGAGCCGCGATTAACGTATGCAGCTATTTTTAATGCGTCACGGTGAGGCTGGCTTTAATGCACATTCAGATCGAGAGCGGACATTAACCGATACGGGACGTCAACAAACAAGCGCGATGAGCCATTGGTTAAAGCGCAGTATTGCTGAATTTGACTTGGTATTAGTGAGCCCATATCTACGGGCGCAACAAAGTTGGCAAGAAGTGCAAAAGCATTTTCCTAAGCCTAAACAATGGCTAACGTTAAATGAGCTTGTGCCTGCGGGGGATCCCACAAGGGTTGCCGATGCCATTGTGGCGTATGCTCAGCATTATCAAGCCACCAATGTGTTGGTGCTCGCGCATATGCCACTACTAGGTTACGTTGTGAGCGAGTTGGTTCAAGGGGTTGAGCCTCCTTTGTTTGCCACCTCTGGTGTCGTATTGGTTGCTCAACACGCCACGGGTCACACTGTGAAGTGGCAATATGCACCGCATATGATAGGGGAATAATGCGGCTGCGCACGTTAAAAATGAATTTAACGACGATAAGGTTGATCACCAATATCAATTAAGATTAATAAGGCTGCATCGCCACCCCATTCTTTTGTGGCTTGGTGAAAGGCTTTAATATGCGGGTGTTGTGCTAGCCACATTGGGATATTTTGTTTTAGTATTCCGCTACCGTGCCCATGCATAACACAGCAACAATGGCTTTGCTGCTTGATGCAAGCTTGGATTAACGCAGCGAGTTCTAATTTTGCTTCAGATTGACGCAGACCATGCAGATCAAGCAGCAGATCAGGTACGTAATCTCCTCGACGTAACCGTTTAACTTCATAGCTATCGGTGTCTGCTCTGGCCCACTTCATTGGCCCCGTTTCAGGCAGCAAAGGCTGGTAAGTATCAGAAAAGAAACTATCAGCATGCAGTTGCTGGGCTTTCTCTTCAACGATCTTACGGCTTTTAGGGGCTGAGGTGAAGTGACGCTTGTTTTGTGTTAGCGGCTTCACACCTTTTGTGAGTTCGGCAAACAGTGCCCACTCATCATTATCATTTTTTTTATTCATGTGTGTATTTTATTGAATCCGATGCCATATGAATAGAGTTCAGTTACAATATGGCAGAATAAAAATGGTGGAGTGAATTTTGGATAAAATTTTTGTTGATGAAGCGGTAAACGAGTTAAGAACGATTGGTGATATGCTACGCTGGGGCGTCAGTCGCTTTAATGATGCTAATATTTATTATGGACACGGCACTGACAATGCTTGGGATGAAGCGATTGCCTTAGTGTTTCACGCATTACACTTACCGGAACAACTCGGCCAACAAGTCATCCACTCTAATTTGACGATCAGTGAAAAACACAAAATCGTTGAGCTTATCATTCGTCGAGTCCGGGAGCGTTTACCCGTTCCATATCTTACCAATAAAGCGATGTTTGCTGGTTTAGAGTTTTATGTTGATGAAAGAGTATTGGTGCCTCGCTCACCAATCGCAGAGTTGATTGCTAACCGTTTTAGTCCTTGGTTATATAACAAACAAGTGAATCGCGTCATGGATCTGTGTACAGGCAGTGGTTGTATTGCCATCGCGTGTGCTTATGAGTTTGAAGATGCTGAAGTCGATGCATTGGATATCAGTGATGATGCGCTAGAAGTGGCGCAGATTAACATTGAAACACTAGGCGTGATGGAAAGAGTGTTTCCGATGGAGTCCGATCTCTTTTCGGCGATCCCAAAAGGCCCGCAATACGACCTGATTGTCTCAAACCCTCCGTATGTTGATGCTGAAGATATCGGTGATATGCCTGATGAGTATCATCATGAGCCTGAAATAGGTTTAGCGTCGGGTCGTGACGGTTTGGATTTAACTAAGCGTATTTTGGCTAATGCGGCAGATTACTTAACTGAAGATGGCTTGCTGGTGGTTGAAGTGGGGAATTCGATGGTGCACATGATTGAACAATTCCCTGATGTTCCCTTTACGTGGGTTAACTTTGAAAATGGCGGTGACGGGGTCTTTATTTTAACGCGGGATCAACTACTTGATAACGAATCATTGTTCGTGATCTACAAAGATAGCGAATAAAAGGTACAAACAGTCGTGGTCAGCGGGTTGTTAATACAGTGGTTCTATACACAGTGAAGCCGCGTAAGTGTTTGATATAAAATTACAAATTGAGGTGTGAAAAACGGATGTCGGGAAACAGTATTGGGCAAAATTTTGTCGTCACTACCTTTGGTGAAAGCCACGGAGTCGCTTTAGGCTGCATTATCGATGGCTGTCCTCCAGGTGTGGAGTTAAGTGAAGTCGATTTGCAAAAAGATCTTGATCGCCGCCGACCTGGTACGTCTCGCTATACCACTGCGCGTCGTGAGCCAGACGAGGTGCGTATCTTATCTGGCGTGTTTGAAGGTAAAACCACCGGCACTTCAATTGGTCTGTTGATAGAAAATACCGATCAACGCAGTAAAGATTACTCAAACATTAAAGATATATTTCGTCCCGGCCATGCTGATTACACGTACCAGCAAAAATATGGCATAAGGGATTACCGCGGCGGCGGTCGCTCATCCGCGCGTGAAACGGCTATGCGAGTGGCGGCTGGCGCAGTGGCTAAAAAATACTTGCAACAAGTCCATGGTGTAGCGATCCATGCCTACCTGTCGCAGCTTGGGCCAATCAAAGCTGAAACGATTGATTTCAACGAAGTAGAAAAAAATGCATTTTTCTTTCCTGATCCTTCAAAGCTTGAAGCGCTAGATGAGTACATGCGTGATCTTAAAAAAAGTGGCGATTCAATCGGCGCTAAAGTCACTGTGGTGGCAACAGGTGTACCGGTGGGGTTAGGCGAGCCAGTGTTTGACCGATTAGATGCAGACGTTGCCCATGCTTTAATGGGGATAAATGCGGTTAAAGGTGTGGAAATCGGTGATGGTTTTGACGTGGTTAACCAAAAAGGCTCTGAGCATCGGGATTTGATGTCACCAGAGGGTTTTGCTTCAAATCATGCTGGCGGTATACTCGGTGGGATCTCATCGGGTCAGCCAATAGTGGCTCATATCGCCATGAAACCAACCTCAAGCATTAGCGTGCCAGGCGAGAGTATCACGGCGCAAGGTGACTTAGCGGAAGTGATCACCAAGGGCAGGCACGATCCATGCGTCGGCATTCGAGCTGTCCCTATTGCAGAAGCGATGTTGGCTATAGTCTTGATGGATCATCTACTGCGCGACCGCGCCCAAAATAAAGATGTTAATAGCAGTACACCCGTGATTGGAATGCGTTAATGTTTCAGCCCAAAAACACAGAGCAGCAGTTACGCTGGCTCTGTGCATGTTACTTTTTCTTCTTTTCTATTCTTGGCGTCATGGTGCCTTACTTAGGCGTATTTTTTGATAGCCGTGGTTTTAATGCCCAAGAGATCGGCTTTCTACTCGCCATTTTAATGGGCACTCGCATCATCGCGCCTAATCTATGGGCTATTGTGGCCGATAGAACAGGCATGCGCTCTGAGCTCGTTAAGATCGGTGCCGGCGCTGCAGCAGTCTCTTATCTCAGTTTTTTCTACGATGGTAGCTTGACGTATCTCGCAATTAGCCTCGCGGTTTATACTTTTTTTTGGAACGCGATTTTGGCGCAATTAGAGGTTATTACTTTAGAAACCCTTGGCGAAAACGCGACTCGCTACGGCGCAATACGTAGTTGGGGCAGCGTGGGTTATATCGTTTTAGTGGTTGGTGGTGGTTTTGCTATTAGCCATTGGGGGGCGCAAATCCTCCCTTATATAGGTATGGCACTCTTTATCGGTATGTTAGCGAGTGCCTTGCCGTTACCGGCTAATAGAGCCAAAATTCAGCAGGGTGTAACACGTCAACCGTTAGTACTGAGCAAAGCTGTGATCGTCTTTTTAGTGTCCGCTATGCTGCTGCAAATGAGCGCAGGACCATTTTATGGCTTTTTTGTTTTATACCTTAAACAAGCAGGTTATACCGAAGCGATAGCTGGCGTATTTGTTGCCTTAGGCGTGGTGGCTGAAATTATTATGTTTATGTACGCGCCTAAACTGCTGAGTCACTTTGGAGTAAAATCTTTGCTGGTGACGAGTATTGGGTTGACCGCTGTACGCTGGTTGTTATTGGCTTTTTTTGTTGAAAGTGCGTTTTGGCTGAGTGTAAGCCAATTATTACATGCGTTTACCTTTGGTTTAACCCATGCCGCCTCGATTCAATTTATCCACAAGCATTTTGATATGCATCGGCGAAGTCAAGGGCAAGCACTTTACGCCAGTTTGAGTTTTGGCGTAGGTGGTGCGCTGGGGACGTGGCTATGCGGCTTGATCTGGGGAGAGGGTTCAGGCGCAACGCAGGCTTGGATTTTTGCTGCAATGTGCGCATTACTTTCGATGCTGGTGGTATTGCTGCTTCCCAATGTTCGAGGAGCTGGCACAAAGGTTGGTCCAGCCTAACACATGACTTGCATGTCGTGTATTGAGTTTAATTTTAACATGGAGCTTTAACTGTGAGTCAGTTTCGTCTTGGTTTGATTATTAATCCACTTGCGGGATTAGGAGGCAGCGTAGGCCTTAAAGGCAGCGATGGCGTTGCCGAACTCGCTCTTGAAAAAGGCGCGGTGCCTCAATCTCATTTGCGAATGGCGCAAGCATTACAGGTGATTTTACCTTATCACGATCGCATTGAAATTGTGACAGGATCAGGCGCAATGGGTGAGACGTTGGCGCGTGACATGGGCTTTAATGTGCGGGTGGTTTACCAAGCGCCCGCTGACACCGCAGCGCAAGATACGCAAGCGTTAGTCTCACAGTTGCTGAATGAAACCTTAGATCTTTTGTTATTTGCAGGGGGAGATGGCACCGCGAGAGATGTTTTTGCGGTGGCAGACGATAACATTCCTGTACTTGGAGTGCCGGCAGGTGTAAAAATCCACTCAGGTGTTTATGGCATTACCCCGCACGCGTCAGGCATGGTCGTCAAAATGCTACTGGAAGGTGACTTAGTCAGTTTGATGAGCGCCGACGTGATGGATATCGATGAAGCCGCTTTTAGAACCGGCATTGTTAAAGCCAAGTGTTTTGGCGAAATGCTCGTGCCTGCTGAGCCACGCTATGTGCAAGCGGTAAAAATGGGCGGTAAAGAAACAGATGAGTTAGTGTTAGCAGACATCGCAGCAGACGCCATCGAACAGATGGAAGATGAACTGATTATTATGGGATCAGGCAGTACGGTTGCAGCAGTAATGGCAGAGCTTGGACTGGAAAACACTTTGTTAGGGGTGGATCTTATTCAGCAAACGCAATTACTTGCCAGTGATCTTTCTGCTTCCGAGTTGCTTGAATTAACATATAATCAACCAGTTAAGTTGTTTATCACTCTGATCGGTGGCCAAGGACACATATTAGGACGTGGTAATCAGCAATTATCACCGGCGCTTATTAAGCGAGTGGGTAAACACAATATTGTTATTTTGGCGACAAAAACAAAATTAAAAGCACTTGAAGGGCGACCATTAATTGTGGATAGTGGCGACCCTGAATTAGATAAGGCGCTAACAGGTTACTATAAAGTGGTGACCGGTTATCACGATTATGTCATGTATCAGGTGGCGAACCCTGATCTGGCACAGTCAGTGTGACGCGTTAATAAGCGTTGGATCAATATTAATCATGCGCTACGGGAGTGTCCCGATAGTAAAAAATGTGGAGCATTTGATGATAGAGAAGTATGAGCAAACACTTCAAGATTGGATTGAAACGATAGTGGCAGAAGGAGATGATGATGCCTTGTTTGCCAGTGGTTACTTGCAAGGACATTTTGCGGTCGTGTTGTCAAAACTGGAGATCGCCAGCGATCAGGGAACAGAAGCATTAGCTGAAGAAATGCTGACGTGCTTGGCCTTAGCAAGAGAAGAGCTCGATGATAATGATTATGCGTTAGTGAATGATGCGTGGCTGCAATTAAGCGATAAATTAGCCGCTTAATTTGCGGTGTTTAAGTGATAAAGTTTATGAGTGATAAGCAATATAGCGGTATCGGTTTATTAAACCCTAAAAGCCCGACCAATGTGGGCGGGATCATGCGAGCTGCAGGGTGCTACCGTGCTGATGCCGTTTTTTATACCGGTAAGCGTTACCCGCTAGCGGCCAATAATGGTAATGCGCAATACAACACCGATACGCAATCTGCCAGCAATACTATTACATTAACAGGTGTGGATTCATTGCTCGAGGCGGTGGACGAAACCGTGAGTATTGTGTGCGTTGATTTAGTCGAAGGGGCGATTCCACTGCCAGATTTTGTGCATCCAGATAAGGCGTTATACATATTTGGTCCAGAAGATGGCACGATTAATCAACAAGTGATCAATCAAGCCGATGCTGTGGTGTATGTGCCAACGGTTGGCTGTATGAATTTAGCCGCCTCAGTGAATGTTTTGTTGTACGATAGATTAGCCAAGGCCGCGGATCGTAAAGTGGGAGATGCGTTGATCCGCAGTAGTCGCGATACAAATAACCGAGTCAAAGTGCCGCCAGCGGCTAATTGATCATTAACCGCACATTTATCCCCACCGCTGTTTGGGTGGGGATCATCAAGCACCTTCTAACGATTTACCTTTTAACAATTTGCGTAGCCACATACGATTGGGGTTGAGTAGGGCAATAAAAGCAGGGCTCAGAGGCATGGTTTCAGCGCAGATCTGTGCAGCTAATGCTTCAGCGGCGAGCAAACCTGAACTTAATCCTCGAGAACCAAATCCCCCTAAAATATAGAGCCCTTTATGCACCGGTGCGGGTGTGTTTTGCCAGTAGCGACGGCTTTGAGGAGTGAGCTGGTGCTGCTGATAACGATGAATTATCGCTTCAAAATCTGGAGCAGGGCCCATCATTGGTGCGTGATCGCGAGTGACCATACGCACGCCGACTCTGGCACTATGCTGCGTGATATCTATGTCACGACTCCAAGCTTTATCTACATAACTGCGTTGGATCTTGAGTAAATTATCGACCTGCTCTTGTGGATTGTAATTCAAGTTTGTAGCATTTTTAATGTAGCTGGCACCCAAACAATGCAAAGCATTATGAGCAGGCGTCATGTATCCGTGAGCGCACAATACTGTGCTGAGTTTGGTTAAATTGTTTCGGCTTGGTGCATGGCTCACTTGTCCTCTAAACCCGGTGATAGGTAAATGTTTTGTCTGCTCGAAACGAGTAAGAGAGCGACCGTTGGCGACGACCACCGTTTTATACGGGCCTAAACGCTGCTGAGCGGTGATTAAAAACCAGCCAAGTTCAGAATGTTCAAGAGCTGTGATCTGAGTATTTAATTGCACGTTCACCTCAGATAATTGCCGCGCCTGATCAAATGCAGCTTTGCTAAGATCATGCGGTGCGACCCAACCTCCTAAAGGATAAAAAATGCCCGGCTCTTCGATGTCGACACCAGCAAGTTTACTTGATTGTTTTTCATCTACAGCATAGGCGAGATCACGATGCCATTTATGGCCATTAATGATTTTTTGGATCCGCTGACGGCTACGATCATCATGGCCAGTATGCAGTACACCGCACAGATCAAAGGCAATCGAGCCGTGGTGATGTGCGAGCGAAGTTAAGCGATGCAAACTAAATAAATATGCCTGCTGAAAGTACTGGCTCAAATGATTGTGATCCGGCGTTAGCAAAGGATAAATTGCGCCTTGCTTATTGCCTGATGCTGCTTGGGCAAGATCATCATCCTCACAAAAAACACGGATCTTTCTATGCCGCTCAGCCAGAGATAACACTAAACTGGCACTGGCTATTCCGCCACCTATCACTGCAATGTCGGTTTCATTTTGGCTTGCATGGACTGGGAAAGGCGCTTGTCGAGTGTGTTGCTGTGCCCTTAAAGCTAGTCGTTCAGCGCGTTGTACATCATCTAACACCACAGGCCTAGTCATCATTGTTGGATTGACTGTGGTTAATCCCACTTGCAAGTTCAATGTATGCAATGCTTGTTGGGCGTCTAAAGGCAATGCCTCAGAAATGAAGCAACGCGCATCGTCATGACTGTGCTGAGCCATTAACCAAAAGAGTGCTGAATGCATAGAGGTGAGATCACACGCTGCAGAGCACAACCAAGCCCGGATCCCATCATGTTGACAAGCAGGCCATTGCCGTAATTGTTGTAGATAATCACCAAAATAAAAATCAAGGATCAATGTTCCGTGATTTAACTTCACACGTTGACACCCCGCAACGGCGATAACCCGGCTACCTGAAGTTGTGCCAAACAGTGCCTTAAATTCAGTTGAGGTGACGAATGCTTCAACGCGCTCCTCAAGTATATCAAACACTTTTATGGTCAGTGGCTGCCCTGTAACAAACTGACTGTCAATGATCCCTTTGAGCGTGTTAATAGAGTCTAAGCCGAATATCGCATAATGGGGATGAAACGAGTGTTCATCTGCTGAAATAGACTGTATGAAACTGCTGACTGTCATGATTACGTCTTTAATGTTAAATTAAACCCTCATAAAAACAGGGTAGAATTGATGGACTTTAGCCAAATTGTACATTTTTATGCTGTGATTGAGGTGAGGTTTTTAGATAATGTCGCAATTTAGGCATTATTTTTGTGTTCTTTCATGGAAAGCTGACCACTTAAATGGACTAAAAGCGATACCATTGGCGCAGCAAAATGGGTACTACCTGTATAGAATGGATAGTTAATAATGAAAAGAGTCGTGATCACCGGGTTGGGCGTAGTCTCAAGTATCGGTAACAACAAGCAAGAAGTCACTGAATCATTGAAAGCAGGTCGCAGTGGAATCACTCATTCCGATCAGTTTGAAGAAATGAAGCTACGTAGCCATGTTTGGGGCGATATCAAGTTAGATCCTAAAGAGCACATTGACCGTAAAGCCTTGCGCTTTATGGGGGATGCCGCGGCGTACGCTTACATTGCAATGGCCGAAGCAATTGAAGATGCGGGTCTTACGCAAGCACAATATTCAGATCCTAGAGTGGGCATTATTGCTGGCACCGGTGGCGCATCTTCAGCCAACCAAGTGCAGGCCGCAGATACCTTACGAGAAAAAGGCGTCAAGCGTGTCGGGCCTTACATTGTCCCACGGATCATGTCGAGCACATCCAGTGCTTGTTTAGCCACTCCATTTAAAATTAAAGGCATGAATTATTCAATTAGTTCAGCTTGCGCAACCAGCGCACATTGTATTGGTCATGCTGTAGAGCTTATCCAGATGGGCAAACAAGATATGGTGTTTGCAGGAGGCTCTGAAGAAGTCGACTGGACTTTAACCATGGGCTTTGACGCAATGGGCGCGTTATCAACCAAATACAATGATACTCCGGAAAAAGCGTCTCGCACTTATGATGCAGATCGTGACGGCTTTGTCATTTCAGGTGGTGGTGGGATTGTTGTAGTCGAAGAGCTCGAGCATGCACTGGCGCGTGGCGCTAAAATTTATGCTGAAGTGATTGGTTATGGCGCTTCATCAGATGGCTATGACATGGTTGCTCCGTCAGGAGAAGGCGCTGTGCGTTGTATGCAAATGGCGCTTGCCGATGTTGATACTCCCATCGACTACATCAACACACATGGTACTTCTACACCAGTTGGTGATATGCGTGAGCT
The DNA here is from genome assembly GCA_028223395.1 of Shewanella sp. Classification (GTDB taxonomy): domain Bacteria; phylum Pseudomonadota; class Gammaproteobacteria; order Enterobacterales; family Shewanellaceae; genus Shewanella. The sequence goes on along the minus strand of JAOIUG010000015.1, from coordinate 512 downwards.
AGAAGCATTACGTGAAACCTTCGGGGACAACTTACCGGCGATAGCATCGACTAAGTCGCTCACAGGCCATGCATTAGGCGCAGCAGGCGCTCATGAAGCCATCTATAGCTTAATTATGATGGAGCATAGCTTTATTGCTCCTAGTATCAATATCGATACTGTGGATGAGAAAGCCGCAGGAATGCCGATAGTCACTGAGATGAAAGAGCAACAATTAACGACAGTGATGAGTAACAGTTTTGGTTTTGGTGGTACCAATGCTACGTTAGTGATGCGTAAATACCAGTAAAACGACCTCAAGCAGTTAAAAAGGAAGCATTTGCTTCCTTTTTTTATGCCAATAGTAAAGTGTGTTTCAGATCTTTTACGGTGCCGATTAAGCAGAGATTTGTTGATGATATAAAGCCTCGTTATCAGGATCTAGCACAAAAAATAGCGGCCTTAATATACTTGTTCGTCAGGCTACTGACTAAAATTAACTTAGGATCGGATCTGTGCGATCTTAGATTCAA
>JAOIUG010000014.1 GCA_028223395.1 Shewanella sp. | reverse complement strand
TATGACACCAGCGCAAGTCGTACCTTGTCATCAGTCTTTTTATTAATCTAACAACGCAAACTTTAAACAACTGTGCATTAAGAAACTGTTTATTAAGCAACTGTTTATTAGACATTAAGTTCAAACCGCGTTGTTTAATATTAAGGCGAAACCTGACATGCACAGCGATACAGGCCAGGTGTTATTTCTACGCTTAGAGGTTTTTATGTTCAATATTGATGGTGGTTGATATTGCTGGTTGATTTAGCCAAAAAAGATAAATGAGATAGTAAAATGGACTGCTCAATAAGGGCAGAACGGTTAAATGAAATCACACAACGCTGGTGAACGTGCTACGAGCCAGGCGGCGGACTTTAACCCTATTTATCCACTTGTTTAGCCCGGCTGACGACAAATGTGTATACCTGAGAAATGATCGCCATTACACATATTGCAAACACTATTCGCGCCCATAGAACCATATTTAAATCAGCGCCCAGCAGTAATACCAATACCGTATCTTCAACAATGCTGTGCAGTAAATTAAGGAGCATTACAGTGATAAGTGCATCTTTAGCCGTTAAATTTCCTTTTTTTGTCTCGTTAATGATTAAACCTCCACCGTAAGAAAGACCAAGTGTAATACCAATAATGGCTAAATTGGTGGCCTCTTTACTCACTTGTAGCAGCTTTAACAATGGCTGTAATACAAATGCCATCAGGTGTTCAATTCTTAATAGTTTTAATAATCGAATAACAACAATCAGCACCGAGATCACCAAAAAAATAGTCAATAGGCTCTCTACTTGTCCAATGGCCCAGTCGCCATAGCTTGCATAAACAGGAGGTTCATTTTTCCAAAGGATCGGAGCGATATGCTGATTGCTCGCCGTAGACGTATAATAAACATGCTGCAGCCAAGCAAAAAGCACGCCACCACCAACTCTTAAAAGTAGTATCACCCACATCGGCACTCCCGCTTTTTTAGAGATCACTCCTTCGATAGGTAAGCTGTGGCTTATCAATAACAAACTACTGAGCACGGTAACTTGAGCAACGGTTAATGATACATCGGTATTAATAAGGACTAATAACCCTGCATAAAGGTTAGTTAGCATTGTTGTAGCCCACACTAGCGCCACAGAGCTGGGCAGCCCGAGCGTGTCCATAAATGGCGCTAACCAGTCACCAAGCAGCGTGACACCACCGAGTTCCTCAACGATTTTTATTAAAATAATCATAGGGATCATTACTTTAAATAATGAAACTGTCGTTGAAATGATGTCAGCACTTAATTGCTTAAGCTCTACTACGACTCGACGCATTGATAGTCTCCATATCGACTTATTTATAGAGTGTTATCATAAAGCAGCCTGAGTTAATCGTATTTCCAAAAGGGTGGGTTAAGGATTGCCAAATTTCTTTTTATCGTATTTACTGCTTTAAAGATTACGTTTAAGTGGATATTAAGAAATTATGACTTTAGATCGTATCGACCGAAACATTCTCATGATTTTACAAAAGCACAATAGAGTGGCTAATGTTGACCTCGCAGAGGAAGTGGGGCTTTCTCCTCCTGCTTGCCTTAAACGAGTCAAACGCTTGCGTGAAGGTGGAGCGATTATTGGCGATGTTTCTCTTATCAACCCTGAGCTAGTAGGTAACATAATTACTTTTATCGTTTCTATCGAAATGGACAGTGATAGAGGCGACATTTATCACAGCTTTCGTACCTCAATTATGAAATACCCCGAAGTCGCTCAGTGTTATCAAATATCAGGTAGTTATGACTTTTTGCTCATTGTTCATGTCCACAGTATTCCCGAATATGAAAATTTTATCGAAGGCTCCTTACGTAAAGATCTCAATATCAGAAAGTTCCACACCTCTATTTCTTTGCGAACGGTTAAATTTACGACACAAGTGCATTTAAACCATCTCGCTTCAGATTAACGATGCCTGGCTCAAGCGATTTATCATGGCGATTATTTATGTTTAACACGCCTTTGAATGGAGCATTAACCTGAGCTGATGGGCTAGCAAATGCTGCTGCTTGATACTGACTTGATGCTCGATAATAAACTGCTGCAGTACCTGCCAAGCATGATTTTGCTGACGAATATACTTAAGCTGCTTATATTGCGCGGTGTAGTCTTCGCTAGCGCTTGCGCTAACCACTAACGATAAAAGCGCCTCAATACTTGGCGCAAGCAATTGAGTGACTTTTGGGGTAGTCAGTGCAATTTGGATCCCCGCGGGATCGACATCTACAAATGCCACCACCGCTATGCTCTGAGGTAGCAGCTCAAGCAACGCACTGAGTCCTTTAGCCAATCCGTTATGCCCTCGATACACCACTAATGCATTGTTGAGCGATTCATCGACCGAAAACTGCTGCCAACAATCAAAGGCATCAAGATTTTCAACAATCACGAGATGAGTAATCGGTGTCGCTTGAGACTTGAGTAATTCAATGATGTGAGTAAGCGGTATTCTCAGTGAGTACTCAAGTGGCAAACCGGCGTAAAAAGGATGCGGTTTGAGCAGCACATACTGCTCATCTGGAGTGATTGCTGCGAGCTTTTCATAGCGACTGTGTTTGGCAACTTCAGTGCGAGTGCCCTCGAACGAGTCGTTAAGGAGCTCACTACCAAAGTAAACCGTCGACATTTGATTCAGTTGATGTAACTGCTCAGCACTAAATCGCAAAGCGCGGCTAGACTCATCAACATCACCGACTTCCAGCTCTGCAAATATCTTTTGCCAATTCGCGCTAAAGGATACTTTGCCAATGCGCTTTCGCAGCACATTGGCAATCAAATTGGCATGGACTTTAGTTAAGCGAGCCACAATTCAACATCACGAATAATGAAGTTACCGCTATAAACAGGATCTGACTCGCCGATGGCTTCAAGCTCAAAATATTGTCTGTGCTCTTCAGGCAAGCCTTCATAACCGCAAATGACTTGATACAACCAACTTTCACGATCCCAGCTTAACGCTTGTTCATCGAGATACGCTAAGGCTGATTGGCTCTTGCCTGAATCAATCACCGCGCAGAAGTAGGCATCAACCGCTAACTTGAGCGGGTTATCAGGAATATCAAAGTCTTCCGTTTGGCTTAGCGATACTGATACATCTTGCTCGGCGGTTACCTGCCCAGCATTAAGTCGGTCGATACGGTTAATATTAGCGACAATATCAAACAGTTCAGGCTCGTATAAAGGGCTGTGAACATCTACTGCAGCTGGCGCAAGTAGCGCCTCGGCGCAGTTAAACAATGCAGGCAGCTGTTTATGGCTAACATGATCTGCTGGATGATAATCTGGGTGAAGATCGGTATAAAGCAGCCAACCTTTAAGTAAACGAGTACGCCCACGAATTTGACGGAAACGGCCAAGCAGCTCCAGCAGACGTCCCTGCACCACACTCAACTCTTGTGTGCAATCGCTCAACGTATCTTGTAACGTGGTCACCAGTAACTTTCTCAGTTCACGAATATCACCCGCAATCTCGGTAAGCTCGCTAAACTTGAACATCTCTAAGCCGTTGAGCAGCTCTGTCACTTGCTGTTGTGCCAATTCATTTTCACGAATTTTAGCGTTGATGGTGCCAACATAACCAAACTCGTTATTAATCCGGCTCCACAGCACCCGGATTGAATAACGCAAACCATCGGCAAAACTATAAACATGCTCATTGAGATCAGCGAGATACGCCTCAGAGGCTGCGTAATCAACATTGTGACGCGCTTCTTTATAATGAGCTGCTAAGGTTTTAATACTGGCCAGCGAACTGCCAGCATTAGCGTCTATCTGGCGGTTACGCTCATCACTTAATGCTTCTTCTAATAAAGCACGCACCGAGCGCTTTAAACGCAGCTCTTGCTCCGCTTCTGGCCGCCACAATATGTCGCTTTTACGTAACTTTTCGATGGCTGCGGCATTAGTTTCATCTTCTGACACCGAGCCCGATAGATAAACATCCATCACTAATTCAGCATGACGCCCAAGCTGCTTGAGTAGTTTAACTCCAGCTTGATGTAAGTTACTGCTCATATTAGACCAAGTCCCTTTGGGTGGCAGTTTCAGCTTGCGCCTCTAAGCTCAAGCCTTCGGTTTCATCAATAAAACGGATCACTTCATATAGGTAATCGAGCTTGCCGGTGGCGATGAAAATCTGCTTCTCTGCGTTGGGTTTAGTTAAATACCCGAGCTCCACTAAGCGCTTAAACACTAATTTTATTTGCGCATCAACATTACTACTGGTTGAGCCAAATAGACGGTAATGGCTGATTTTAGCCAATTGTTCACGAAAAGCCGGCGTGTCTTCAATGCGCGTCTGTAGCTCTGTCAATCTGACTGCTACGCCTTCAGATAAAGGCGCGTCTTGACCGCTGCCCTCTTGCACTAATACCAACCATTCCACCAGCGGGATCAGTGCATTACAGATATCTTTAAACTGCGATGAAATCACTTTGCGCTCGCTGTCGCCTAGTTGCTGATAACCGCAAAAAAACACCTCACCTTCGCCCGCTGAGCCAATGGTGCGGTTGATCTGATTTAAGTAGATCTCAACACGCTCGCGGGTATCTGGATTTTTTAGCGCGCGCCAGCCATCTTCATCGGTAGTACGGCAAATAAACTCGCCCTTTAATAAACGTTCAATCAACGCACTAGTGCCCACTAATGTGGTTTCTGTTACTTGGCTCATTACACCGCCTCCTGAGTACGTCGCTGACTAAGCTTTTCGGCAATCGAGTTAACCTGCGGTTTAACCACCTGCAGTTTTTTGGTTTGTTTATTAATAATATAACGATTAGCAAACAAGCTAAGCACCTCAGATTCTGGGTTAGGGAATGCGCCAAGTACTGAGATATTGTTATTCTCACACGCATCAAATATCTTTTTCACGTTACCGTGGTGTAAGGTACCTAGCTCGTCAATGGGCCAGTGAATCGTCACCTCTGCCCGGCCACGTAACAGGCGGGTAAAAGCTAATAGGAACTTACACAAGATAAGGTAGGCCATGCCATGGCTTGATGACTCGTTGAGCTGCCTGTCGGTACGAATAATCAGATCGCTATTGCCCTCTTTTAAGCGCAGTTCAATCTCCAGTAGCTTAGCAATGCCGCCCGATAATGCCGCCCGGCCAATAATGTCTAGCGCACGGCGCATACTATTGGTGTAATCTTCTCCCGGCAACTCACTAAAGCCGTCCGCTTTCCATTGGCGGAACGCTTTAACAAATGCTTCCAGCTCTGGCCAAAATTCTAGTTCGCTAATGCGCGAGCGGATCTTAACCGCAGATTCCGATACGCCATCAAGGAACAACTCTTCACCTACCTCACGAGTAATGCGGGCGCTTTGGGTGGCGATGCGGCGGTCAATATCGGCAAGTACATCGTAAAACGCGGTCAGATCAACCCCGAAAATACGTCCTTGTTCACGCAGCGCCATCATCGATTGCGGCACCATCACGTTCAGTAACTGCTCTAGCTGTGGCACCAGTTTGCGGTAATCGAGAATACGAATACCTTTGTCATTGACAAAGCTCGACTCTTCGCGCGCGCGCTCCCATGTCTCCGATAAGCTAGAACCTGACTTACTGGCAATGACTGAATCAAAATGTTCAACATACTGCTTAACGGAGCCCAGCAGTGAATCACGCTTTAACAGTTGCTCTTCGCCTTGGCGCAGACGCTCGCTCAGTCCGCCTTGAGCATCTTCATTATTAGCTGGCAGTTTAAGCTCTGTCAGTTTACGCATCACACTGCGTAATTTAGTGAGGTTTTCTGAGGCTTCAACTTGCACTGCATCTGAGCGTTTACGTTGTAATTCAAGCTCATCACGCTGAGTTTTAACGTCGTTGGCTTGCGCTTTCAGTTGCTGCTCTAATGATAGGCTCGCTTGCTTTACTGTACTGAGCTCAGTTTGCAACTTAGGCTTACGTTTCAGCCAAGTGTGTTGATACCAGTCGTCATAACGCAGCACTTCACTGCGGCGTTGTTCCGCTTTGCTGATATTGGCTTCAAGGGTGCGGATCTCGGTTTTTAGCGCGACGATTTTGGCTTCATCAATGCCGCGAGATTTAAGCTCATCCTTATACCACTGCTCGCAAGCCTTTTGCTCACTTTTAGCATGATCTCGACGGTTTTGGATATTCGCTTTAACCTGACCAAGCTGATTGTCTAATGCGCCGACAACCTCCTGCCAATAGGCGTTTTTCTCCATGCGCGCTTCTAACGCCTGCTCTTTTTGCGCTTCAAGCCACTCTTGTTGCTGCTGCTTTAATTGCTTCAGCTCGCCCTCAAGTCTGGCAAGTTGCTTTTGCGATGCTGACTTTCGCTCATTCAATGCTTGGTTGATTTTGTCTTGCTCAGCGCGTTTATCATCAAACAGCCGGCGCAGATCGTCGCGGCTATTTTTATAGGCGGTGCGAGCAAAGGTGAGCTCACGTGCCATGGCATCAAGCTCGCTATTAACGGCCACTAATTTGGACTCAGCTTCTGCCTGTAACTCTTTAGCACTGGTTAGCATCTCCTCGGCATTCGCATGCTTGATGCGCAGCTCCTGCTCAGAGGCGGCGTACTCAGGAGAATCGATCGCCTTGAGATCGAGCGCTATACCATATAAAGCTTCAAGGTTTTCACCGCTAATAGCGGGCTGCAAGTCGCTACGGTGCAGCAGATCTGAATTAATCACCTTGCCTAAGGTGTTTTCCCAGCCATTGGCCTCTTTACGTAAAAACTCAAGTAACGTGTGTGACTGCGGGAATAAAATATGGTGCAGCTCTTCAAGCTCGCTTTGGCGCTCTGTGACTCGAATACCAGCAACCCGTAAACTTTCATTAGCTTGATCGCGTTTAGCACGCAGCTTACGCTCTTCGCTTGTAAAGCGCTCAACCTTTGCGTTACAGCTCTCTTGCTCTTCATCGGCGCGGGTAATTCGCTCATCAAACACCGCTAATGCCAGCTTTTCCTCTTCTGAGTAGGTCACGCTATCAACGCGTACTTTCAGCTCTGCGGCAGACAGCTTTAATTGATAGGCTTGTTCACTAAATTTAGCCTGGCCTTTATCTGTGGCATCGCGCCATTGCTCTTCTAATGCTGCTAACTCAGAGCGGCCTTGTTCACGCTGTTTATCGCGAGACTCTCTTAAGCTATCTTGCTCTTGATGCAAGTTTTCCAGCTCTCGGTTAAGCCCTTCACCAATTTTACTGCGACGGGCGTTGTACGCCGCTTCTATATCTTGGTGCTTTTCAGTTTGTAGTTTATGCCGCTCTGACAAGTTCTCTAAGGTCGCGCGCCAGCTGGGCAGCTGCTCGAGATCCAATTTTGCTTGTTCAATGTCAGCGTCTTGAAATGAAGCGTGTTGATCTTCAATTGAGTCAAGCTCTTGTTCACACTTGGCCACATCGCCCTTAGCGGCTGATAAGTCTAAGTTGAGCTCATCACGCTGCGCTTTCCACTTTTCATCTAACTCTCTGAGTTTAGCGTTGAGCGCTTTTGACAAATCTTGGTGATGCTCTTGTCTTTCGAGCTCATCACTTTCATCTTTGCTATAACCGCGGCGCAGGCTGGCCAGTCGCTGCTCTGTGCTTAGTAGCTGGTCAAACTCTTGTTCTAGCTTTTCAAACTCTGGGCGAATAAGCTCAAAGCCCTGAATAAGCTGACTCTCTTTTATCCAAGACTCAACATGTTGCGGGTTAATGCGAGAGCTAGGAGGATTAACACCATCCTCTTCAAGAATGGCGGCGATCATCGATTTGATCGTCTCCATCTTACCCTCTTTTGAGTGTACTGCTTTGGCCAGTTTTTCAATATGGCGCAGCGAGTGCTCCGCCTCACACAGCGAAAATTGACGAGCGTAATTACGCAGTTCGGTGCGGTTACTGCCGGTGCTTAATAATGCTCTATCGTTTTGAATAATCGCCCTAAACTCTCGAGTATTGAGTAGATTAGTGACCGCTGTACCCGCGCGCTTCATCTCTCGGCCAAGTTCAGCCATGGTAAAACACTGAATGTTATCGCCCTGCTGGGTTTTAATATAATCATCTAGCTCAAAGCCTTTAGCGATAAAGCGATAATTAACGCCTTTGCCATCGCCTGCAGAGGCTAATACGGCTTGGTAGGCGAGTCCGTCAGATTTAATATATTCGTAGATGATAAAGCTCGATTCGTGCGGCAGATACCAGCGCTCAAAACTATCACGAGTAGAGGGGACAACTCGGCTTGGGTACTCACCGTAAAAAACCGGCACCAAGCGCTGTAGCGTGGTTTTACCCGATGCGTTAGTACCACATATGTTGGTATGGCCATCAAGGGCGAGTTCAACTACGCCGGGCAAGTGAGTATCAATCAGTACGATGCGATTTAAGCTTGGCATTACATTCCTTAATCCAAACGCAGCTTGCAGCAAAATAGCTAGCAAGCTGTTACGTGTCGCGGTAATCGCAACACGTATATAAAGAGGTTGATAATAAAATTAGCTGGTCACTAAATTAAAGGAAAGCGTGATACTTGGCAATCATCGCCAAGCCGCTATTCGTTTGAGTTTGGTCACTAAATACAAGAAACACAATCATACGTCATGTTTAAGGCTTGCGGTGCTCAATCAATCAGCAGTTAATCTCAAGCAGTGGCGAACGTGATGGGTGAGCAATACGCGTTAAGATCACAATAACGGTGCCTCGCGCGGCACCATTTTAGGCTAAATCTTATATGCGAGCATGTTTAAGCAAACACCTTAGAGCATTAAATTAGGCAATCACTTCGTGATAGGTTTCAACATGATGAGAGTCAACTAATGCTGGCATGATCTGGTGAAAGTAATGTTGAATCGCGTCTTTCTCACAATGGCGATTAAACGCGGCTTCATCGACAAATTTTTCGATAAACGTCACTTTGTCAGCGTTTTCTCGGCTGAGGTTTAACTCATAACGAATGCAGCCATGCTCACGGCGAGTATCGGCGATAAGTGCTGATAGTGCATCGACTAACTCGGCAATTTTTCCCGCTTTGGCGGTAAATGTTGCCACACACACTAGCTGTTGAGTATTCACTTTATAATCTGACATTCTATTTTTTACCTTTCAAAGTTAATAGCATATCGAGATGGGGGATCCCGTCTTCTAAATATACATCTGACACTGGCTCAAAGCCTTGTTGTTGATAAAAACCGGTTAAGTGCTCTTGTCCGCCGAGTTGAATATTATGCTCTGGCCATTTTTTAACTGATATCGAAATCGCTTTTTGCATTAACGTGTGGGCAACCCCTGCGCCGCGCGCCGCCTTTGAGACTATCACCCGCCCAATGCTGGCATCTGGATAGCTCACGCCGGGTGCAAGCACTCGCGCATAAGCTTGGATATTGCCATGCTCATCAAGCCCTAATAAATGCTGAGTTTGGCTATGACGATCTTTATTATCTAACTCTGGATACGGACAATTTTGCTCTACCACAAATACGTCCACTCGTAACTTGAGTAGTTCATATAATTCGTCGAGTTTAAGCTCTGAGAAAGAAAGGGATTTCCACAGCACAGATACGTCTCCAACAATAGGCTAGTGCTGCAGTTTAGCACTGAAAAGTGGCAAACATAAACCCACAACGTCGGCAACTCTTGCTTGCCAATCCAACATGCTAACGCCTCAATACAAGCTCATACCTCTTTTTTGATGACGATAAAGCAAGCCCTCTTTGCAGCTCAAACGAGGCGCTATGACGACTCGCAGTTGAGTTTTATTGATGCAGTGACTATTTTTGAATGCCGACGACTGATTTGTGCTAATAAAGCTGTTAACATTGCTAGCAATTTTTAAAGCTTAGTGAGAAAGAATCAAGATGGGCAGAGCATACCAAAACCGCAAAGAATCCATGGCGAAAACAGCTGGGCAGAAAACCAGACTCTATTCTCGATACGGAAAAGAGATCTACGTTTGCGCCAAAAATGGCGGCTTCGATCCCGATGGCAACCTCGCACTTCGTCAAATGATCTCTAAAGCCAAAAAGGATCAGGTTCCCGCACACGTTATTGAACGTGCAATCGAAAAAGCACGCGGCGGCGGCGGTGAAGATTACGAAACAGCTCGCTACGAAGGCTTTGGTCCTGGCGGCTGCATGGTGATTGCCGATTGCCTAACTGATAACGGCAAACGAACTTTTACTGAAGTGCGCCAAGCCTTTGTAAAAAATGGCGCTAAACTCGGTGGCCCTGGTACTGTTGGCCACATGTTTGATCACCAAGCCGTGTTTGTATTTGCTGGCGATGACGAAGACGCTATTCTAGAAATGTTAATGATGGCTGACGTTGATGTCACTGACGTTGAGCTTGATGCCGGCATGATCAGCGTTTATGCACCGCACACTGAGTTCTTCAAAGTGAAAACGGCGCTTGCAGCTCAATTACCTGAAGACACTGAATACGCCATGGAAGAGATAACTTTTGTGCCGCAAACCATGACGGCCATCACTGATGCAGAAGAGATTGAACAGTTTGATAAGTTTCTTGCCGCGCTTGAAGATTGTGATGACGTTCAAAACGTCTACCACAATGCTGAGTTACCAGAATAAAGCCAGCGCTAGAGGATGCGTTTAACTAAACGCCAATGAGCTGCACTACTGCTCACGATACCAATAAAAAAGCACTGATCCAGTGCTTTTTTATTGGTTTAATCACGCATCAATCAATCTTGAATAAAGCGCTTTTTAACAGCGTTAGTGGGTAATTGGCAAATAGGTCGAGTGCCAAATAACAAGTAACGCCGCTTTGCGATGAGATGATAAAAACCATCTCGAATAACGCGCGGCACACAACGAGTTAAGCGTAGTAATGGCCAAGGTGCATCCAGTTGTTTGGCGATTTCAATGGCGGCGTCGCTGCGTAAGTAATAGGTGTTGCCGCTGATTAAAATCACGCTATCGACGGCGGTGTCAGTTAATCCAAATTGAGATAAATAACGCTGGGCGGCATTAGATTGTAATGGTGCAAACATAAAGCGAGCGTGACTATCACGCTTAACCACAAATTGAACCGCGCCATGACATAAATTGCACACACCGTCAAAAATGATAAGTTGCTGTGGCTGTTGCACCGTTTGTCCTTAATGTTGAGCTAAACGCACTCTTTCTTTATCAATGAGAAAATTAGTGATCTCCAGTATCTCCTCAAAACTCTTGGCCGAGCGATTAATCACGGCATAACGGCCGTTGATCACGATCGTCGGCGTGCCTTCCACTTTTGCGCGTGACATTAACTGCATCGCTTGCGCTGTGCTTTTTTTCACTTCAGCTGATGCTAACTGCCGCTCAAACTCATTGCGGCTTAAACCATAACCGGCTAAGAATGTAGCCAGTTTGTCTGTTTGCGCGTTAACATCACTCACGCCGCGCAGCTCCATCACCTCAGCAAAAAGTGCAGCATGCACTTCAGCTTTATTGGGCATGCTTTGAATAATAAAAAACACCTGCGCATGCAGTTTCATTAAATCATTCCACACCGCTGGCGATTGCACCAAGTTAACATCTGTCGCCATAGTTTGGCGCCAGTGATGTAGCGGTGTTTCAAATGACTGGCAGTGTGGGCAGCCATAGGCAAAAAACTCTCTAACTTCGATTTTCTCGCTATTGGTGCTGATAGGGTTTGCAAGCGTGCGATAATTAACCCCTGCGACATAGCCTGGTACCGATTCAGCCGTGTTGTTATCTCCACAAGCGATTGTCGTCACTGCTACTAGCAACAATGTGAGTAATTTTTTCATCTTGTATCCTTACTATTAGGGGTTGTTGATCTGTCATGATTATTTTTACCGCCGATGACTGGCTATTTTGGCAAGGCGAGATTATACGCGTTAGTCATTGCCCACACATTGGCTTTAACACCGTAAGAATAGCCAAACAATGAGGCTATTGGAATGCCAAGCCTAAGTTATCACAAAAAAGGGACTCATTGAGTCCCTTTATCAAACATAAGGTTACGAGCAGCAATCTCGACGCCACCACTGTTTAGGTAGCATTTCTGCGAACACCTTCAGCATTAATATCGCGAGGATCACGCCTGATGAATACACTAATGCTTCAGGCAACAAGTGATGCTCCTCACCAATTTGCGGCATGACCACAAAGCCAAACGTATCAACCAAGTAATTAACCAACACACCAGAGACTAATGCCACTCCGAGAACGCCGCCTAAATACCCCAATAGCGCGCGTTTACCTAGCTCTTTTGCAACAACACCTAAAGTGGCAATATTAGTTGCAGGGCCTGCAAGCATAAAGACTAACACCGCACCTGGAGATACGCCCGCCAGTAGTAATCCTGCCGCGATTGGGGTGGATGCTGTAGCGCAGATGTACATTGGCACTGAGATTAACACCATCACTAACATGGCTAAAATACCGTCACCCCATTTTGCCATAAAGTCTGCGGGGACGTACGTTGTGACTAATGCCGCAAAAAATAAACCAACCAAAAGCCAAAGCGCGGTATCACGGACCAAATCGGTGGCAGCAAAATGCAGCCCTTTGCCGATGCGGCTCAGTATTGAAGTCCCTTTAAGCTCTGTGGCAATATCTTTTGTAGAATCGCAGCACGCGTCATGCTCCGCCGAGGGCGTTGAGTTTGAACTACAGCAAGAGGGATCGGTTTTAACCGCTTTTTTGCTACTGCAACAATGAGCAGAGTTGGGCTCTGCTGAGATAACCTGCGATCCGGCGTTAATCGGCATACTCATGACGCGGCTTTGCGTCAATGGTTTCATGTGAATTTCAGCAGGTTTATTTGTTGCACAGCTTGATGTGGCATTCGGCTTTGCTGCTGATGTGTTGTTACTGCTACAACATGTTGCTGCAGGAGCTTTATTTTGTGTTTCGGGCTGCGGCTTATCTTCATCTCGCCCAACCAGTAACCCTGCCACTATCGCACTTAATACTGCGGCAATTGGCCTTACGATTGCCATAAATGGCCCCAGTAAAACGTAAGATACCGCCACTGAATCTACGCCAGTCTCTGGTGTTGACACCAAAAAAGAGGTGGTCGCCGCTTTTGATGCCCCGCTGCGGCGCAAACCAACTGCGGCAGGGATCACTCCACAAGAACATAAAGGTAATGGTGCGCCCAGTACTGCTGCCTTGATGGTGGTTTTAATACCGTGGCCGCCTAATTGTTTTTGCATCCACTCCATAGGCACAAACATTTTTAACATACCAGCAAGAAACAACCCCAGCAGTAACCATGGCGCTGAATCAAGGAATAAATCGATAAAGTTTTCAAATAACATGGCTATTTCCTCTGTAAATACTGACGGCCACTTTGGTTAGCTGCCGCGTGATTTTGCGCCTGATGCTGCTCACGCTCTATGTTGTCATCGCTTGATTCTAGCGCCTCTAATATAGAGCAGTGCTCAGCGCTTTCAGGCCCACCACAGCAAGCTTGCGATAAACGTTGCAAAGACAATTGAAAGTGATTTAATTCAGCAATTTTAGCTTCAACATTGGCTAATTTGTCATCCACTAAGCCTTTGACGTCAGCGCAGGCCCAATTCGATTTATCCAGTTCTATCGACAACAATTCTGCAATGTCTGCTAATGTGAACCCCACGCCTTTAGCGCGGACAATAAAACGTAAGCGCTCAGCATCGCTTTGAGTATAGATCCGATAACCCGAATCAGTTCTCGATGACGGTGACAACAACCCATGTTTTTCGTAAAACCTTAACGTATCGGTTTTAAGCTCAAATAACTGAGCTAATTCGCCTATTCGATACATTATCCACCCCTTGTCAATCTGCCAGTGCGGCGTCAATAGCCGTGTTGGCATTGTTTAGTGCCTTGAGTATAAACCTTGGAGCTGTATCCAAGGTCAAGCCTTATTGTGAGTAAAAAATGAGATCAATGCTTGTTCTGTTTACCGTATTGTGAAATCGCGCAGAAAAAAACACCGTCAAGGAGAAAACTACGGTAAAATACGCGCGCCGTGACGGGGAAATACCTAAGCGACTTGAAAGTGCTGATTTTAGTAACAATATAATGGGGCTTTAACAGAGCTAATTCACAGTGAACAACCGCTGTTTTAGCCAAGAATTGATACGTTATAAAGTGCCATTTATGTTGCTATAACGCCTGGTGATTGCTCGCATAAAGGAGAACATACTCCTAAGCCTATCGCCTAGATAAAATCACACATGCCTTTCGAGCAGCTAAAGTATGAGGGAGTTTTGGAAAGCAGTGTCGCGAGGTTAATCGCATACTGCTCTGCTTTCCGAAAGATCCTTAAAATAACTACTGGACCCTGTACCTACAATGAATAATGCCAGACCTATTCGTCGCGCGCTGTTAAGCGTTTCAGATAAAACCGGAATCTTAGAGTTTGCACAAGCACTGCATGCTCAAGGTGTTGAGCTACTCTCTACGGGTGGCACTGCCCGCCTGTTGGCAGACAATGGTGTGCCTGTCATTGAAGTCTCTGATTACACTGGTCATCCAGAAATTATGGACGGTCGGGTAAAGACCTTGCACCCTAAAGTGCACGGTGGCATTTTAGCGCGTCGTGGTATCGATGAGCTGGTTATGGAGCAAAACAGCATTAACCCAATTGATTTGGTTGCTGTTAACTTGTACCCATTTGCCGAAACCGTGGCTAAAGAAGGTTGTACCTTAGCCGACGCTGTTGAGAACATCGACATTGGCGGCCCAACGATGGTGCGCTCTACCGCAAAAAATCATAAAGACACCACTATTATTGTTAATGCTAACGATTACGGCCGCGTTATTGCTGAAATGCAAGCCAATGACGGCAGCACAACGCTTGAGACTCGCTTTGATTTAGCCATTGCAGCGTTTGAACATACCGCCGCATACGATGGCATGATTGCTAACTACTTTGGTACTAAAGTGCCTGCGCATTCTCACGGCAAAAGCAAAGCTGAGTGTCACGAAGACTCTAAGTTCCCACGCACTTACAATACGCAATTGATTAAAAAGCAAGACTTACGCTATGGCGAGAACAGCCATCAAACTGCGGCTTTTTATGTCGATACCAATCTCGATGAAGCCTCTGTTGCGACAGCCGTGCAGCTGCAAGGTAAGGCGCTTTCTTACAACAATATCGCTGATACCGATTCAGCCCTTGAGTGTGTTAAAGAGTTTGACGAGCCAGCATGTGTCATCGTCAAGCATGCCAACCCTTGTGGCGTCGCAATTGGTCGCGATCTACTCGAAGCATACGATCGCGCCTTCAAAACCGATCCAACGTCAGCGTTTGGCGGCATCATCGCCTTTAATGGCCAGTTAGATGCAGCCACCGCTAGCGCCATTGTTGAGCGTCAGTTTGTGGAAGTCATTATTGCCCCATCAGTGAGCCAAGCGGCCCGTGATATTATTGCCGCAAAAGCTAACGTACGCCTACTAGAGTGTGGTCAGTGGGCAAGCAAGACCACCAGCTTAGATTACAAGCGCGTCAATGGCGGCTTATTGCTGCAAGATCGCGACCAAGGCATGGTTGGTATTGATGATGTGAAAGTGGTGTCTAAACGTCAGCCAACTGCTGCTGAAATGAAAGATCTGATGTTTTGCTGGAAAGTGGCCAAGTTTGTTAAATCAAACGCCATTGTTTACGCCAAAAACAGCATGACTATCGGCGTAGGTGCTGGCCAAATGAGCCGCGTTTACAGTGCTAAAGTGGCAGGCATTAAAGCGGCAGATGAAGGCTTAGAGGTGCAAAATTCTGTAATGGCATCTGATGCTTTCTTCCCATTTCGCGATGGTATTGATGCCGCAGCAGAAGCGGGCATTAGCTGTATAATCCAGCCTGGTGGTTCAATTCGTGACGAAGAGATCATCAATGCTGCAGATGAGCACGGCATGGCAATGGTATTTACCGGTATGCGTCACTTCCGTCATTAATCACCATTGTAAAAAGCAGCCTTAACAGGGCTGCTTTTTTTGTTTAAACAATCGAATAATTTTTACCCCATTTAAAATAAAAAAGGTGGATAACAATGCAGGTACTTGTCATTGGCGGCGGTGGCCGCGAACATGCATTAGCATGGAAAGCGGCGCAGTCTACACAAGTTGAGAAAGTGTTTGTTGCACCTGGCAACGCCGGTACATCTTTAGAGCCAAAGCTTGAAAACGTGGCGATAAACGTTGAAGACATTCCGGCACTTGTGGCCTTTGCCACCCACAACAAAATCGTCATGACCCTCGTCGGCCCAGAAGTGCCGCTAGCACTGGGTGTGGTTGATGCTTTCAATGAAGCAGGCCTGCCAATATTTGGCCCAACTCAAGGCGCTGCGCAATTAGAGTCTTCCAAAGCCTTTACTAAAGATTTTTTAGCGCGCCACAATATCCCAACGGCGGCTTACTCAAACTTTACAGATATTGCGCCCGCTAAAGCTTACGTTGCAGACGTCACTGCGACAACTGGCTTTCCTATTGTGATAAAAGCCGACGGCCTAGCAGCCGGTAAAGGCGTTATTATTGCCGCGGATCAAGCACAAGCTGACGCCGCTATCGAAGATATGCTCGCCGGTAATTTATTTGGTGAAGCAGGATCTCGCGTGGTTATTGAAGAGTTTCTCAAAGGTGAAGAAGCAAGCTTTATTGTGATGGTTGATGGTAAAAACATCCTCGCGATGGCCAGCAGCCAAGATCATAAAGCACGAGATAATGGCGACAACGGTCCTAACACCGGAGGCATGGGCGCATACTCACCTGCCCCGGTTGTCACTCAAGCGGTGCATGATTGGACTATTGAGCATGTTATTCGCCCGACAGTCGATGGCATGGCGGCAGAAGGCAATGTTTACACCGGCTTCCTTTACGCCGGCCTTATGATTGCCCCTGATGGCAGCGCAAAAGTACTGGAATATAACTGCCGTTTTGGCGATCCAGAAACGCAGCCTATCATGATGCGCTTAAAGTCAGATCTTGTTGAGCTATGTCTCGCGTCAACCCGCGGTGAACTTAATCAGGTCACCGCAGAGTTTGACCCTCGCGCTGCTGTTGGTGTGGTACTTGCTGCGGGAGGCTACCCAAATGCATACCGTAAACATGATGTCATTAGTGGCCTCGATTTGGGCGATAGTCATGCTAAAGTCTTCCATGCAGGAACCCATTTAAATGAAGGTCACGTTGTTACCAATGGTGGTCGCGTACTGTGTGCCACTGCACTGGGTAATAACGTAACAGACGCGCAAGCTGCGGCTTATAAGCTAGTTGATGCCATCCATTGGGATGACGTGTACTTTCGCACTGACATCGCTTACCGTGCAATTGCCAGAGAAAACAGCTAGCAAGTTAAACTCGCTAAAATAAAGCGGCATATACTCAGTAGCGTTGCTAAATCAAGCACTAAACCTGATACGTTTAGTGCTTTTTTCTAAGCAAAAAAGTTATTTAGACCACCGATCCAGCCAGTCATACTCACTCATAACAAAACGTGTGCGTTAATAATCTCAACTTACTGCGAACAAACACATTTGACAGCGCTGTCAATTAGCGATATATCTATCATCGTCCTATGTTAAACCCATGTTATTAACACCTAAAAATCGTGTATGCTCGTTGAGGCTGCTGTTTCAGAGTGTTAACGCATACAGCGCACCGATAAACATTAAACACAGCATCAGTATCACTTGCTAGGAGCCAGACGTGAACATGGTAAAAATACCGCTAACGCTTATATTTGCAGCTTTTTCATTTTGTGTTCTTGCTGATATGGATCAAAACGAACTTAACGAATTTGCTGATAAGACCAAGTGGTCTTGGAAGGTGGTTAATAATTTTCATAATGGCCAACAATCACATTTAGCCCAGTTAGAATTAATCAATGACTCTTCGGTGTCTTTACCCAAAGGCAAGGCGAGCTGGGCGATTTACACCAATGTCGTGCGACCTATTTTAACGAAAGAGTCCAATGGTATTGACATACAATTTATTCAAGGCGATTTATATAAACTAACTCCCACTGCCCGCTTTAATGGCCTAAAAGCTGGCGATACACTCAACATTCCTTATGAGGCTGCAAATTGGGCCGTCTCATATTCAGATTTTATGCCCCGCAGTTTTATTACCCAAGATGGCTATATTCCAGCAGTTTTCTCCGCCACTGACACAGAAGATAGCGCCGCCTATATCAAACCTTTTTTGCTTCCAGAGCAATATCTCAGATACAACAAACCTAAAGATCATTGGCAATTACCCACTAATACATGGCGCTTTGATCGCTATCTCAATGCGCAACAATACGCGCTTTCTGCCAGTGATGCACAGCGAGTCATTATTCCAACACCTGTAAAAGTGACAGATAACCAAGCAAGTACGCTTTTTTCGTCAAATTGGCAAATAGTCTATCAAGGTGCTGCTAAGTCTGAAGCCGATTTTCTGCTCGCAAAGCTTGAACATAAATTAGGTCGTAAACTATTAATCACGCTCGATAATCAACCGTTACCGACAAAACATTACATTAAACTCAGCATCAACAACCAACACCAGCCAAGCGAAAGTTATCGACTTAACATTGGTGCCGACACGATCCAAATTGTTGGCGCTGACAACGCAGGCCTATTTTATGGGATCCAAAGCCTACTCAGTGTCATGCCCAGCGGACAACAAACAACATTTAGCCTGCCACAATTGCGTGTTGAAGATCAGCCATATTTAGCATGGCGGGGGTTTATGTACGACATGGCTCGAAACTTTCATGGCGTTGAAGCCACTAAAAAACTCATCGATACCATGGCAACATATAAGCTGAATAAACTGCATCTCCACTTAACTGAAGATGAAGCTTGGCGTATTGAAATCAATGGTCTGCCAGAGTTAACAGACTTAGGTGCGCAGCGTTGCTTTGATCTTTCTGAAACAAAATGCCTGCTGCCCACCAGAGGTTCAGGGCCTTTTAAGCATTCGGCAAACAACGGTTTTTATAGTCGAGAAGCGTTTATTGAACTACTCAAGCATGCCCGTACCAGACATGTTGAAATTATTCCCGAAATAGATTTGCCTGGCCATGCTAGAGCGGCCATTAAATCTATGGAGCTAAGGTACAAAAAATTAACCGCCGCAGGTGAACATCAAGCTGCAGAGGCTTTTTTACTATCTGATTTAAATGACAAATCTGTTTATGCCAGTGTGCAAAACTTTAACGATAACTCCGTGAATGTCTGTATGGACTCAGCTTACAACTTTATCGATAAAGTCGCCTACGAACTCCAGCAAATGTACCGTGAAGCAGGCTTAAAAATGTCAATGCTACACCTAGGAGGTGATGAGGTTGGCAAAGGCGCTTGGACCGCTTCCCCCATTTGCGATGCCTTATATTTACAGGCCGACAGTGGTGTAAAGGGACCTGCGGATCTCAAAGCTTACTTCACCGCTCGCGCTGCAAAAATACTCGCTCAACGCGGCCTTAACACTGCCGCTTGGGAAGATGGCTTAATGTACGACAGCATCACTCCCTTTCCTATTGAGCAATTTGATAACGATAAAGTGTATGCCAATGCGTGGGACAATATATGGGAATGGGGAGTGTCTGATCGCGCTTATCGCCTTGCAAACGAAGGTTATCACTCTATTTTATCCATGGGGACACACTTGTATTTTGATCACCCGCAAGAGCCACACCCAAACGAGCGCGGTCTATACTGGGCAGCGCGCTACACCGATGTTGAAAAAGTATTTAACTTTATACCCAATGATGTTTATGCCAACGCTGATTTTACTCGCACAGGCGAACCCATTAATAATCTCGAAGCGTTAGTCGGTCGTCCTTTACCCGAACTTGAAAAGCAACAAAATATCGCAGGGATCCAAGGGCACTTATGGAGTGAAACCGTGCGAACGCAGCAACAGTTAGGCGAAATGCTTTTCCCTCGCTTAATCGCATTAGCCGAACGTGCTTGGCATAAAACAGACAATCAAGGCGCGAGTGATCAAACCAAAAACAGTAAACACCGACAGCATTGGGGGCAATTTGCCAGTGTTTTAGCCCAAAAAGAGTACCCAAGACTCGATGAAGCGAAATGGAGTTTTTATGTTCCTATTCCCGGTATGAAAATCGTCAATGGCAAGGTTAA
Organism: Shewanella sp.; assembly: GCA_028223395.1. Classification (GTDB taxonomy): domain Bacteria; phylum Pseudomonadota; class Gammaproteobacteria; order Enterobacterales; family Shewanellaceae; genus Shewanella. Next base: position 16,822 of record JAOIUG010000014.1, on the reverse strand, counting down.
TGTCATTAGCCAATTGCCGGGGCTAACGTTGGAATATAGTCTAGACAACGGCTTATCTTGGCAAGTGTATAGCACGCCCATAAAACCAACCCCCTCTCTGACTGTCCGCGCTCGTCACGGTACGCATATTAGCCGTACCAGCCGCTATCAGCAGTGATCAGCTCATCTTCTGTCACACTGCAAATCGCATGTTGTGACCGGCAGCTCAAGGATCTCACCCTTGCTCGTTAAGCAATTGCTGAGATCCACCAAGTAAACCTCAATTCTTGTTACAACTTTCACCAAACATTCACTTTGGAAGTAAAAACATCTAGACGTCTAAATTGACATGTCTCTTTCAATCTCCTATGCTGCCCACTATTGAGGTGTACCATGGTGTGAATTGTTCAATATTACACACCGTTTGTTCCTGCTAGGAGGGCAATAGGAACAATGGTTCAATGACTGATTTTAAATAAGAGAGATAACATTGAAAAATTCCAATAATGCCCAGCAAAACAGCATAACAAACACCAGTGCACCGTCATTTTTAGCGTTAATGCCACTTTTTTTATTTCTAACACTGTTTATTGGTGCTGGCGTTTACTTCCATCATCAAGGTGTAGATTTTGCTTTTTATCAACTGCCCAGTGTTGTTGCTATTTTACCCGCAATAATATTTGCGATACTTATCTCAAAGCAAAAACTGAATCAAACCATCGAAACCTTTTTAGCGGGAATTGGGCACTCAAACATTATTGCAATGTGCATGATTTATCTCCTCGCCGGGGCATTTGCCGCTGTAGCAAAAGCAACCGGTGGCGTAGATGCGACCGTGGCACTCGGCTTATCACTCGTGCCATCTAATTTACTATTGCCCGGTTTTTTTGTTATTGCAGCCTTTATAGCAACGGCAATGGGAACATCGATGGGCACCATTGCCGCGGTTGCGCCTATCGCACTGGGCGTTGCTAACGAAGCGCATATTGATCTTGCCATTATGGCTGGCGCGGTCATTTCTGGCGCTTTGTTTGGTGATAATCTATCAATAATTTCTGACACAACAATTGCGGCCACTCGTACGCAGGGTTGCGAAATGAAAGATAAGTTTAAGGAAAACCTGATCTTTGCCATTCCGGCTTCCATTATCACCTTAATTGTCTTCACCCTCATAGGGCAAGGACAAACCAGTGTTGCGCCTCAAGCAATCGATTTTGTCAAAGTGCTTCCTTACCTCACTATTTTATTTCTCGCCATCTCTGGGCTCAATGTCTTTGTCGTACTGACTATTGGGATTTTATTGGCGGGAGGTACGGGCATTGCGACTATGGATTATGGCGTGATCCAGTTTGGTCAGGATATATACGCAGGTTTTGGCAACATGCAAGAGATCTTTATTTTATCTATGCTCGTCGGCGGCTTGGCTGCATTAATGCAGCAGCAAGGAGGTCTCGCTTTCATCAGTAAACAAATTGAGAGACTGATTAGCCGTTTTTCGAAAGCGAAAGGTGAAGCATCCTGCCGCGCTTCAGAGCTAGGCATGGCGGGTATTGTCGCGGCAACTAATACTTGTGTGGCAAATAACACCGTATCCATTGTTGTCACTGGAGACATTGCAAAAGATCTTGCGCAAAAGCATGGCGTAACGCCAAAGCGTGCGGCCAGTATTTTAGATATTTTCTCATGTATCATTCAAGGGCTTATTCCATACGGTGCACAAGCGTTATTACTTGCATCAACCTTTAGCTTGTCACCGTTAGATGTTGTTAGCCATGCCTGGTACTGCATGATCCTCGCAGCTGTCGCTTTCGTGATTGTCGCTTTTCGCAAACGAGCATAAATTAACGCGCAATCAATAACATGCGTTTCAGTCTTGGTCTGGCAGTGTGGCTTAAATCACCAATACTTCACCCAAGGCTTTAATGCACAAAGCGACATTTTCGCGACGAGCGGTATGACCCATTAACCCTATTCGCCACACTTTACCTGCCAGTGCTCCAATGCCTGCGCCAATTTCCAGATTGTAGTTCTCTAATAGTTGCTTACGGACTTTAGCGTCATCAATCCCTTGAGGAATATAAACAGTATTGAGTTGCGGCAATCTGTCTGCCTCACACACCACAAATTTTAAGCCTAAGCGTTGCAAACCGTGGCGTAGCACTTGGTGCATATCAGCATGCCTCTGCCATGCGTTTTCTAAACCTTCTAAAGACAATAACCGCAATGATTCATGCAGAGCATACAGTGCGTTAACAGGCGCTGTATGATGGTAACTGCGCTTGCCGCCATTTTCGCCCGCCCAATAACCCATAACCAGTGTTTGATCTAAAAACCAGCTTTGTACGGGCGTACTACGGGCTTGCATTTTTGCTACCGCTGCCGGTGAAAAAGACACTGGAGATAAGCCCGGTACACAAGAAAGGCATTTCTGACTACCAGAATAAATGGCATCGATCCCCCACTCGTCCACCTTCAATTCCACTCCACCTAATGAGGTAACAGCATCAACAATGGATAAACAATTATGCTGCTTAGCTAATGCGCACAATGATTTAGCATCCGATAGAGCTCCAGTTGAGGTTTCTGCATGTACAAAAGCAAGGAACTTAGCATCAGGATGCATTGCTAGCACCTTGGCAACCTCGTCAACATCAACGGCTTTACCCCATTCAAAGTCGATCATTACCGCAACGCCGCCTATACGCTCAACGTTTTGGCGCATCCTTTCGCCAAATACACCATTGCGGCACACAATGACCTTCTCGCCTGCTTCTAGTAAATTCACAAAGCAAGTTTCCATGCCTGCGCTACCTGGAGCCGATACCGCTAACGTCATTTCATTTTTGGTTTGAAATGCATATTGGATCAGCGATTTAAGCTCATCCATCATAACGATAAACAACGGATCTAAATGGCCAATGGTAGGTTTAGCTTGCGCGGCCAATACTTCAGGATAAACATCGGCGGGGCCCGGCCCCATTAACGTTCGACGAGGCGGATGAAACGAGTCTAAATAAGGTGGCATTAACATTCCGGACTTCCTTAACACACGACAATTAACTTGATCGTTAAAAATGACTATTGACCATATTATAAAAAAGTCCGTAAAACTATAGTAGAAGAGTCGTAGGCAGTAGGATATGCGGTTTCTTTAACAACGGGGCAAGCCAAGATAGATACTATATAAATACAAATTAGCACAACGAGGGGCTATTGATCTTTCGAGCAAGTTTTTGTTCGAATTCAATTATTTTAGTACAAGGCTTGAGCGATGAGGCTTAGCTGGCTAAATAAAAAGCGCCTAACGTACTCTAGTCATAAAAGAATTGAACGAACCCAAAGGGCCGCGTTTCTTGGCTATTTTGACTGTGTTGTAGACTATTTGTGGACAATAACTAAACGGCATAGCCTCCGCCTTACCAAAATAGCCAATAAGCTGCGGCAAAAACAACCGTGAAAGATCAACAGCCCCTAGATACGCTTATTCGATAAAGAGTCGATCCGTAGGATACAAGGGGTGTTAATTTTTATAATCGCATTTTTATGCGCGATTTCACGTTCATTCCAATGTATATATAAACGCAGTTGTGTGTGGCCTTTAAACTCATTACTAGAAAAAAAACGCTGATAGCAACGTGCGTTCATCAGGTAACCAGAGTGATATATTTTTAACACGCGCTCTCCGATACGTAGCTCTCTGTAGTCAAGTCCATGAGCTGATGTATAAGGAAAGTGATAGCGACCATAATGATATGGCCCGTCGAGGATCTCAATATTGCGCCCTTGAGTCAGTAGCGAACTGAGCTGCAATGCATTCACGCGGCTAATAAAACATAAACCCAAAAATGAAGCGCAGCACAGTATGATGAGGCTCCAGCGTAACTTCCCTTGGGGCTTAAATAAACACAGACAAAACCATATCGCTAGAATAATAGCGACCACCAGCAATAATGCCCGCTCGTAGTCAAGCCATTGCTCAGAGTCAAATGTGGTGATCCAATGCGTCATGTACTCTCCGAGTAGCCGGTTATCCCCATAAACAAATGCAATGCTTATCACGTTCAAAGCCGACATATTTAGCTTCTATCACAAAAGATTTAAGTAACAAACAGATAAGCTAAGCTGCATAGGTTGATGAGTTAAGTATAGACGTTTATATCTAGTCTCTGATGAGGCGACCGTGTTGAAATCACTCGCCGACAAACAAAAAAAGCATAAAAAAACGCCTTCAAATATGAAGGCGTTTAGTTAAGACAATGTATTTAAAACTACATTTTTACCGCGCGGGCAGCAAAATTTTAGTGCACTAAATAATCCAAAAAAAGTGAAATACACAATACCATTCCTGCCCAATTATTATTTAAAAATGCTTTAAAGCAGGCAGCTCTATCTCGACTAAAGATGAGCTTTTGCTGATAGAGTGCAAACCCAATAAAGGTAACAATGCCCACTGCATATATTGCGCCTCGCTCAGCGATAAAACCGGCAATCACAAAACAGCAGAGCGCCGCGAATTGAAAAACGGCAATTAGCTGGCGATCGTATCGCCCAAATAAAATCGCGGTCGATTTAATCCCCACTTTGACGTCATCATCGCGATCAACCATGGCGTACATGGTGTCGTAAGCAACAGTCCAACACCAATTAGCGGCAAACAACCACCAAGCCTCAGCTGGCACCGTCCCCGTTTGCGCTGCGTACGCCATTGGGATTGACCAACTCCACACTGTACCAAGGAACATTTGTGGCATGTTAGTGTAGCGTTTAGTAAAAGGATACATTACGGTCAGCACGATACCTACAACTGACAATTTAATCACCAGCGGGTTAAGCATCAATACTAAAGCAAAAGCAAACAACGCCAGCGTAATAAACAGCAACAGCGCTTCTTTACTGCTGATCTCTCCACTGGCCAAAGGCCTTGATTGAGTACGTTCAACGTGTGCATCCAAGTTTCTATCAGCGTAGTCATTGATCACGCAGCCACACGCACGCATTACGATCACGCCAAGGCTAAAAATAAATAAAACATGGCCAGTTGGCATCCCATCAGCCGCAAACACTAACGCCATCAAACAAGGCCATAACAATAACAGGGTACCAATAGGGCGATCCATGCGAGTCAACCGTAAGTACACAGCTAGTTTATCCCTTAAACTCATTGTATTTGACTCCTAAACATCTTGTGCTTGTAAGCTAATTGGCGGCTATGGCTATGATTAAAGAGTATCTAAGCGTGCATAAGCGATCACTAACCACTTACTGCCGACATCATAGAAATTGACCTGAATTCGCGCCTGTGGACCACTGCCTTCGTAGTTGGTCACAGTGCCTTCTCCAAATTTTGGGTGACTCACTTTTTGACCGATTTTGAAACCCGATTCGTTAAAGGAGCTGTCCTGTTTGCTAAAGCGGGTGCTCACTTCTGGCGCCGACACTTGGGTGCGCATGCGGATCTCTTGCACAAATTGCTCAGGGATCTCTTTCACAAAACGTGACGGCCTCGCAAAGCTTTCTCGGCCATATATACGGCGAGATTCAGCGTAGGTAATGTAGAGCTGCTGCATCGCTCGGGTCATACCCACATAACAAAGACGTCGCTCTTCATCAAGGCGGTCCCCTTCATCAATTGCCATCTGGCTTGGGAACAATCCCTCTTCAACCCCCGCCATAAAGACTGTGGGGAATTCAAGACCTTTGGCTGAGTGCAGCGTCATTAGTTGCACCGCATCGGTAAACTCGTCGGCTTGCCCTTCGCCAGCCTCTAGTGCTGCGTGAGATAAGAAAGCATCAAGCTCGCCCATATCTTCAAGCTCTTCAGGCACGACAAAGCTGCGGGCGGCGGTAACCAGTTCTTCTAAGTTTTCCACGCGGGCTCTGGCCTTTTCGCCCTTTTCAGTTTCATACATCAACTTAAGGCCAGACGCTTGGATCACATGATCGGTACGTCTGTGCAGCGACTGCTCTTCGGTATCGACTCTTAGCGCGACAATTAAGTCCATAAAACCACGTACCGCATTGGCCGCTCGGCCGCTAAGGACTTTCTCTTCGAGTAAACGTACACAAGCATCCCACAAAGTGAGCTCTTGCTGACGCGCAGTGGTGCGCATTATCTCTAAGGTTCTACCGCCAATGCCACGCGCAGGCGTATTCACCACACGCTCAAAAGCGGCGTCATCATTTTTATTACTGATGAGCCTTAGGTAACCCATGGCGTCTTTAATCTCTTGGCGCTCGAAGAATCGTAGACCGCCATAGATGCGGTAAGCGATCCCTTTGTGCAGCAAGGCTTCTTCTAACACGCGTGATTGGGCGTTTGAGCGGTATAAAATGGCGCAGTCTGCTAACTTACCACCTTCATCTTGCCAATCGTTAATCCGCCCGACAATAAAGCGGGCTTCATCCATTTCATTAAACGCACAATAAAGCCCAATAGGTTCGCCGTCTTTATCATCGGTCCAAAGCTTTTTACCCATGCGATCTGGGTTGTTAGCGATAAGCTCGTTAGAAGCATTTAGAATATTGGCGGTTGAGCGGTAGTTCTGCTCTAAGCGAATTGTTTGAGCTGCAGGGAAATCCCCTAAGAACTTGTGTAGGTTTTCAACCTGAGCGCCACGCCAACCGTAAATAGATTGGTCATCATCACCCACTATCATCACGTTGGCTGTTGAGCCTGCCAGTACACGGATCCAAGCATATTGAATGGCGTTGGTATCTTGAAACTCGTCCACCAAGATATGTTTAAATCTGTCTTGATAGTGATCTAAGATGTGCGGCTTGTTGAGCCACAGTTCATGGGCGCGCAGTAAAATCTCGGCAAAATCGACCAGACCCGCTCGGTCGCAAGAGTCTTGGTAAACTTGATAAATTTTAAGTAGGTTTTGCTCAATTGGAAAACCACCCGCGTCAATGTGTGCCGGGCGAAGGCCAAGATCTTTCTTACCATTGATATAGCCTTGAGCATGCCTTGGCGGATACTGTTTCTCATCCAAGTTTAGGCTTTTTAGAATGCGCTTAATCAGTCGTAGTTGATCATCCGAGTCTAAAATTTGGAAGCTTTGTGGCAGGTTGGCCTCTTTATAGTGGGTGCGCAGTAATCGGTGTGCTAAACCGTGGAATGTACCAATCCACATACGACTCATATTACCGCCAGCGACCTTTTCGACGCGCTCACGCATCTCTTTAGCTGCCTTATTGGTAAATGTTACCGCTAAAATAGCGTAAGGACTTTGCTGTTCGACCTGCATTAGCCAAGCGATTCGGTGTGTGAGCACTCGTGTTTTACCACTGCCCGCTCCAGCCAACACTAACATGCTAGATTGCGGCGCGCCTACGGCTTCACGTTGCTTGTCATTTAGGCCGTCGAGTAAAGAAGATACGTCCATTATTGCCTCCAATAAAATCAAGCAGGCAGTATATACCCAAGCCACGTGAATGTGCAGGTTTCAGAGGCAATTCTTTATATAAGCGGAGTTGTCACCGAGGAAGAATTTTTACAAGTTCTCTTCGTTGTCGCTATGGCTAGAAAGGGAATAACAACCGCTATCATCTTAACAACAGAAAACCTAGAGGAACGCTGAGATGGCAGGTATCTCGGTGCCATCTCAGCACTTGCAGGTTACTTCTCAGCAGCAACTACTGATATTTCTACTAGCAGTGCTTCGCGAGCCATTTTTGCCGCGACACAGGCTCGTGCTGGTGCATGACCTTCAGGCACCCAAGCATCCCAAACGGCATTCATTTCAGCAAAGTACTGCATATCTTTTACGTAAATAGTGGCCGATAAGATGTGCTCTTTATCACTCCCCGCTTGCGCGAGCAGCGCATCGACTTTTTCCAGCATAGAGCTTGTCTGCTCAGTAATCCCTTGCTCGGCATCCTTACAAACTTGGCCGCACAGATAAATAGTACCGTTATGCTTAACAATACGACTCATTCGGCTACCTGTTTCCATTCTTTCAATACTCATATTCTATTCACTCATTTGCTCGTCATTAAGCTCAGTTAGATGGCATGGATTTTATCGAAAAGTAGCAAATTAACCAGTGAAAAAAATTATACTTTTAGCAACATTAAAGTCGCGACAGTATGGAAATAAAAGGTGAAACAGCTAGCTCAAAAACCACTTTTTATTCAGTAACATAATTATTATTAAAATTTTTGGCAAAACTCAAATCCCTCATCTACGCTTGATAAGCTAACGTCAGTACACCGTGGAGCTGTTTATCGGGCAATCAAGCAGAACTTGCTGATACACAAGATGTTACCAGCTTCACCGTTAGCATAAAACGCCACCAAACAGCAGGCTAAAGGAAGGCTTATTAGCGCTGTAGTTGTTGATTAGGCACACTTTCATCGTTCAAGGTTAGGAACCTGATAATGCTAACAATAAAAAGACACGCTCTCACTCCTTGGCAACTCGCGCTGTCATTTATAAGCATTATATCAATATGCTTAGTGGCTCATTTTTATATCGCCAACCCCACGCTAGACACTGCGTTAATGTTTGCTATTAGTCTATTTTGTGCTGTTAATATCGTGATATTAAGCTTGAACCTCTTCCAATTGTTATCAACCACACCTCGGATCCGTCACCTGACTAAATGTGTGAAGCGCTGGACTGACGGTGACTTAAACATTACCAATCGAATTGGTGAATATGGCTCCCATGGTGAACTGAGTCGTTTAGAGTTTGAGCTCAATCATATGCTCACCTATTTGCATGATAATTCAAATAAAAAACGTGAGGATTTACAATCGACTCTCAGTCAGAACCATTTTCTCTCCAATGTTTTACACTGTGTCCCCACAGCTATTTATGTTGTTGACGATAGTAACAGTTGTATTTTTGCCAACGATCATTGCGTCAGTGCGCTTGGTTACCGTAATGAGTGGCATTTGATTGAATCTAATCAAAATTGCGCAACAGCTTACTTATTTGATGATACACAAACATCCAATGAGCTGATGCAACAGCCCGATGCAGTCCATTTAACAGAAAGTCATTTTACTCGCGCTGACGGCTCTAGCCTTTCTGTTGAATACAGCGCACACAGCATAACATTGAGCAATAATAAGGCCGGCATTGTGGTTGCCTTTTACGACGCCAGGCAACGACTTGAAATTGACTCGCTCATTCGTCATCAAACACATTATGACACCCTTACCGATTTACCTAACCGTTTCTTGTCACTGAATCGACTTGAGTCATTAGTTGATAGCGCTAAACAAAGCGGCCAGCAGTTCGCTGTAATATTTTTAGATCTTGATGATTTTAAAAAAATCAACGATTCACTCGGCCATGAAACAGGCGATCAACTTTTGATCGCTGCCGCAGAGCGCATCACTAAAACAACTCAAAAAGAGGATGCCATTGGCCGCTTAGGCGGTGATGAGTTCATTATTTTACTCGAGGGATTATCCAACGCTAATGAGGTTAATTCATTAGCTGAAAAACTCGTGAACTGCTTTAGAAAACCCTTTTTCCTTGGGGATCGCCAGCTTATTTTAACTGCCAGTATTGGGATTGCTATTTACCCGAATGACGGTAGAACTGCCTCAGAGCTACTCAGAAACGCGGATTCAGCTATGTACCATAGCAAAGGAATAGGCCGCAACACGTATTCGTATTTCACTCACGCGATGACAAAAGAAGTCTATCGTCGCCTCGCCATTGAAGAGCAAATTCACGGTGCTTTAAAACGCAAAGAGCTACAAGTGCATTACCAAGTGCAACTTGATATTAGCAAAGGAACTATTATTGGCGCAGAAGCATTACTGAGGTGGAATAACCCTGCGCTTGGCAGCATTTCTCCAGCAGAATTTATTCCTATTGCAGAGCAAACCGGGGTTATCGAATCCATGGGTGAGTTTGTATTACAGCAAGCATTACAAACTGCTAAAGCTTGGCAAAATATGTTTAATGATGATTTTAGAGTCGCCATCAACTTATCTCCTAGACAATTTAGAAGCGCCAATTTAGTTCCTTTCATACTTGATGCTGTTCACCAGCATGGAATGCAACCTAAAGATCTGGAATTAGAAATCACCGAAGGTGTTTTACTCTGCGGCCATACTGATACACTCGATGCGTTAAAAGCCCTTAGTCAGGCGGGATTTTGTATTTCCATGGACGACTTTGGTACCGGTTATTCATCACTCGATTACCTTCGCACCTACCCATTTCAGGTACTAAAAATTGATCGCAGCTTTGTTAAAGACATGAATAACGATAACACCAGTAAAGAGCTTATCATTGCCGCCATCGAAATGGCTCACGCTCTGGGGATCCGTGTTGTCGCTGAGGGCGTTGAAACCCAAGAACAGTTCGATGAGTTAAGCTTTATGATGTGTGATTACGCTCAAGGCTTTTTAATCAGTAAGCCAGTGGCTGTAGACGCGCTAATCGAGATTGGTTCACGTTACAATAACAACTCTGCAGCGATTAAAATGGCCGATGAAAACCATCGAGCCGATAGCGGCAGTTAAGACTAAAATTTACGGCCCACAACGATACCGTCAAACTCGATACAATCGAGTAACCCGTTTTTTGCACTACCGGCAGTGTAGAGATCGCAAAAAATTGGTACTCTGACTGTTCATTACTCAATATGATCACGGTATCTTTATCTATCTCACAGCGAAAAATAAACGCTTGTGACTGATAAGCGCCATGTTCATAAACTCCTGATAAGTCAGTTACTTTAACCAGTACGCCCAGCTCTTCGTTACACTCTCTCAGCAAAGCTTGATCAACTGTCTCACAGGCTCCAGCGCGCCGCCAGGCAAGCCCCACGAACAAGCACCATAGGTTACCTTTAGTAGTAAAACCTTCGTCTCATTGACGCCCTCACGTAATATAAGAGCATGACGACTCAACCTAAATGTATAATCGCACGTCACAACTTCCTTTAATATCAAAAAAACCTTTATTATAAATAAGTTAAACATTCATCAAAGGTGAGTAAGTCAGCAATAAATAGCGAGTAACAAAAATGCTGGATCCCTATTGAAATCCAGCATTTTATTTTGCAGTCGATTTAATTCATTTAAACTACAGAAACCTACTTTTTAGTCTTAGATTCTTCTAGACCTATGCTATTCATCCAATGGTCAAAGTCCATCATGTTGCCCGGCAAGACCACTTTACTCTTGCTTGAACTCAAACCATCCATCTGCTTAAGATATTGAGCGCCCAGCTGCATACGCACCACATTCTTACCGCCAGGAGCAGCAATCACTGCCGCCATTCGTTCAATTGACTCTGCAGTTGCCCGCGCGATGGTTAATATCTCCTCGCCCTTACCTTCCGCCTCATTGATGCGGCGCTGCATTTCACCTTCAGAATGGTTAATGGTTTCAGCTTTTACGCCTTCAGAGCGGTTAATTTTGCTTTGCTTGTCACCTTCACTCTTAGCCAACAGTGCACGCTTTTCGCGCTCGGCATTGACCTGCATCTCCATGGCATTTTTTACTGTTTCAGGCGGTGTAATGTTTTTAATTTCATAACGATGAACTCGGATCCCCCACATCGCACCAGCTTGATCAAGTACTTCAACTACCTTGGCACTAATCACATCTCGCTCTTCAAAGGTACGGTCTAGATCGAGAGTACCAATTACCGAACGGGTGGTCGTTTGCGCTAACTGAATTGCAGCATAACGGTAATCAACCACTCCATAGCTGGCTTTTACAGGATCAATAACCGAGATATAAATCACGCCATCGACTTCGACATTAACCTCGTCACAAGAAAAACACTCTTGTGGTGGAACATCGATAGTTTCTTCTTTTAGGTCATGAATATAAGAAACCTTATCTACAAACGGTACTAAAGCATGAAAGCCCGCATCTAAGGTTGAATGATACTTACCAAGACGCTCAACAATATACGCAGATTTAGTGGGTACCAAGCGAATAGACTGGAACAACTTGATCAAGAAAATAATAAAGATGACGCCCCAAATCGCCATGACAATCACATCAGTGTTAATTCCTGCAATCATGATTGTGCTCCTTTTACTGAGTTAGCAGATACAGCATGAGTCACTTGCTCCATACCTTCAAAAAAGCCTTCTAACTTAGCCAGCTCAGCAGGCACTACTGACACATCTGCCTCTTCTAAGATTTTGCCCACTTGACTAATAAACTGTTCTTTTAACTGCATGTTCATCGCTTCATTACCACCCTCTTGTGCAAGTGCAGTCGAGACTAATTCCATCCCTTCTGTTTTCGCTTTGGCAATAATGGTGATCTCTGCTGCCGTCCCTTTTGCTTCATTTATACGGCGCTGCTTTTCACCCTCTGATAGATTAATTGCTTCCTGACGCTCACCTTGTGACAGGTTAATCATTGCGGCTTTTTCTGCATTCGCTAACGTGATCTCCGCGCGCTTACTTCGCTCTGCTTCCATTTGTTTCTCAAGAGTGTGAATCACCTTGCGCGACGGTGTGATGTTCTTTATCTCGTAACGGAGCACTTTTATTCCCCATGGATCGGATGCCTTATCGATCTCGCGGACAATCGATTCATTTAAACTGTCACGTTCAGAGAAGGTTTGACTAAGGCTTAATTTACCAATTTCTGAACGCATAGTGGTTTGTGCCAGGTTAACCGCTGCAAGCCGATAATCTTCGATCCCATAACTGGCTAACTTGCCATCCATCACTTTGAGGTACACTAAGCCATCAACCTCAAGCTGAGTGTTGTCTTTTGAAATACAACTTTGCGGTGGAACATCTAAGACTTGCTCACGGATCTCATGCTTATAAGCCACACGATCAAAAAATGGGATCAAAAAATGAAATCCTGGTTGCAAAACAACTCTGAACTTACCTAAACGCTCGATCACATTGACCTCTCGCATAGGAACAATAAGCAGTAATTTATAGAGAATAAAAAAAACAAATAGAATAAATATAGTAAAAGCAAACATGTGTGGCTCCCTTCCTTAATGTCAATATTTGTTGTGACTACGCTAAATCTGCCGATTTACGTGTTCGTGGCTCAACCACTAATGCAATATTATCCCGGCAAATGACTCGAACTTCTTCACCAGCGGCAATAGTACTGCCATCGCCCAACGCTGGCCACTCACTACCTTGAAACTCTACGCGGCCCCTTTGTTGCCCTGGGCCAATAGTTTGCTTAACCATGGCGGTTTGATCGTAAAGATCCAGATCTTCATCAGTGTTATCAACGTGAGCCTCACCGCCCACGAGTTTTTGCGTCAGCTGCCTAAATAGCAGCAATAACACCATTGATGAAATAAACCACAAAGTCAGGCTCTGCACAATACCTTCAATTAAACCTGTCGTTAGCGCTCCCGCCACCAATAAACACGCTGCGCCAAGGAGAATAACAATACCGCCAGGTAAAATAAGCTCCGCTATCATCAGCAGCAATCCAATACTGGCCCAAATAAAAATAGGATTTGATAACGTCATATTTCCTCCTTAAACGACAACAGTCAGCTTTTACTATATCAGCAGTGAGTGCTTTATGCGACATAATATGTCAAAGCATTTTGACTAACATTGGCAACACTCTTTCCCGCGCTGACAGACAATTGCTCATAATTGCGATCCAACACTAATATTGACCATTTAACAGCAGTAAAGTCGATAAATGCTTTGAACATGATTCAGTTTGCCCTTATATTCCACGCTCCAAAATGCTCGTAATAGAATTTTAGTTCTAATTAATACCGCTCCACCATGCTTCTAGCTTGTATGAAAGCGCTATAGCAACGAATGGATACCATCACAGGGCTTATATAACGCCACCAAAGTGAGTTACACAATAAGGTTTTAAAATGAATAAAGTAGGGTTATATCTAGCACTCTTGGTCAGTCCAGTGGCCGTGGCTGACAATATGGTTAACTGGTGGGATGCAAGTGTCACAGTGTTATACGGTGACAACTATGATCTTGCAGCCTCGCCATCACAAACAACACTCACTTTTGAAACTGTTGGTGATTGGGAATACGGAGACTGGTTTGCCTTCCAAGATCTCACTTATTTTAAAGGCGATTATAATGGAAGAAACAATACCACCTACGGTGAAATATCAACTCGCCTCAGTGCCAGTAAAATAGCAGGCCAACCGTTAATAATGGGACCTGTCACGGATCTATCCTTAGCCTTGGCGTACGAAGAGGGCGAAGGTGACGTCAACAGCTTGCTATACGGTGTAGGAATGGATTTAAACTTACCTTATTTCAGCTATTTTCAACTCAATACTTACCGCAGACAGTCTACAGGCGACCATAATATCAGTGATGGTTGGCAACTCACTCCTGTATTTAGAATGGACTTTCCTGTTGGCCGTTCAACTATTGTATTCGATGGCTTTATTGATTGGGTGTTTGCAGCAGACGAGAGCAATTATGCCACTCACTTTCATTTTAACCCCCAGCTGAAATACGACTTAGGTGCTACTGTATTTGGTGAGCATAAGAAAGGGCAGTTATTTGTTGGTCTAGAGTACGATTACTGGCAAAACAAGTATGGTGTAGATGGGATCAACCAAAATACATTTTCTATCATCGCCAAATACCACTTCTGATCTAGCTTGTAAAAGGACTGTAGATAAAAAAGCTTAACGCTCTTTTTTATCTACAGTTTTACTTACATTGTACTTTACGCCAGTAATTTCTTCGCTGCAGCTACAACAATAGAAACAGCACTCACTTCTGTTTTCTTCATAGTGGCTTCATCCGGGATCTCTTGCTGTGTTCGGTTAACAATAACACCCGCAACACATGCCGCACGCCAACCTTGTGAAGCACACATTGTAAATAATGTTGAAGACTCCATCTCATAGTTAAGCACACCAAGATCTTGCCATTCTTGCATGGACCCTTTGAACTGACGAGTAACACGGCCAGAAACGGTATCGTAACGCTCTTGTCCAGGATAGAAGGTGTCTGATGACGCTGTAATACCAATATGAGGCTCTAAGCCTGCATCACGGCTCGCTTCAACCATAGCCGTTGTACATTCAAAATTTGCAACCGCAGGGAATTCCATAGGCGCAAAGTGCAAGCTAGCACCATCTAGACGAACTGACGCTTGAGTAACAATCACATCTCCAACATTAACCTGTGGCTGAATCGCTCCAGTTGTACCAACACGCAAGAAAGTACGTACACCGAGTTGAGCCAACTCTTCTACCGCAATAGACGTTGACGGACCACCAATACCTGTTGAACACACCACAACCGGCTTGCCATCAATGTAAGCTAAGTAGCTCGTGTACTCGCGATGACTGGCAAGAAATGTCGCATTTTCCATCAATTCAGCAATGCGCTTTACTCTTTCCGGATCACCCGGAACGATAGCCAAGCTTGCACCCGACAGCATCTCTTTGGTCAAGCCTAAATGAAACACATCAGACATTATGAAAACCCCTTTCAATTTTGATTATAAAAATTCTTAATAAATCGACTTTAACCTAGTATCGGTCGCAATAAGGTTAACTTGATCACACTTTTTTTGCCAAGAGTAAATCAATTACCGTAACCTAGTTACCAAAAGCGCATTTATGGAATATTAACCCAATAAAACACAAACTAACAGAATGATAGGCTCAGAATTCACACCAGAAAAACGTAATCACCTTTACCGCTCTCCTTAGCAATAGTCGCCACAACAACATACAGGCAGGCATAAAAAAACCTGTAAATTAAATGTGAAAAAACAGAGTTTAAAGGCTGAAAACGAGATAAAGCTCACAAAAAGTGGCAACTAATCGCGTTAATTTAAAGTTAGACCTAACGAGAAATACCAGCAAAAGGATAGCCTGTATGTTTCCAGAGTATAGAGAATTGATCAGCCAACTAAAGACGTCAGATCTTCACTTTCAAAAGAAATTTAACAAGCATAACCAGCTTGATGAAGACATAAAAAACTTAGAGCAACACAGCTCAAGCGATTACACCACCGAAGTGCACGATCTTAAATTGCAAAAATTACACTTAAAAGAAGAGATCTACGCCATTTTAAAAAAACATTCACTTTCATCAGTGACTTGATCAAGAATCAACACTCGATCTCAATAAAAGGCGCTAATGCGCCTTTTATCTTACGACTTTAGAGCTTTCTTTAACGACCCAGCAGAAACAAAATAATTAATGGCAATGATCTTACTATCAAACAATTCAATCAACACATTGCAATACTAGGGGCAGTTGATCTTTCACGGTAGTTTTTGCCGCAGTTTATTGGCTATTTTGACAAGGCGGGGCTATGCCGTTTAGTTATTCTCCACAAATAGTCTACAACACAGCCAAAATAGCCAAGAAACACGGCCCTTTGGGTTCGCTTCAATTCTTTTATGACTAGAGTGCGTTACGCGCTTTTCACTTAGCCAGCCAAGCCTCATCGCTCAAGCCCTGTACTAAAATAATTGAACTCGAACAAAAACCAAGCTGGAAAGATCAACGGCCCCTAATAAGAGAGCCACTCTTACAACAATAGCACTACCGCCAAAGGATCTACTCGCCCTAATTACAGATGTAAAAAAGCCCGCTGCGTTAGCAACAGGCTTAGTACTCTCTTACGAGAAATTAGGCGCCTGGAAATGGCCAGCTTCGAACGAGCTCTCCGCGCTTCATAAACGCACTCACTTCGCCCTACTATCACATGTAATGATGCATGCTTCGCATGCGCTTTCAATTTCCCCATGTTCGAGTCAGCAATTCAAAAGCTAATAAACGAAAAAATCCCTAGCGCAGAGCACTAGGGATTTATCGTTATTAGGCGCCTAGGAATGATTTACTCTCACATGGGCATATTGGCCACACTGCTATCAGTGTCATCGCTAAATGATTAGCTAACTCAA
>JAOIUG010000146.1 GCA_028223395.1 Shewanella sp. | reverse complement strand
ATTTAGCTGAGTATTGGGTGGTAAAAAATTCTCTAATTGATTGGCAGACACTATTCGCTAAACATCGTCAAGATAATCCAGATAGCAGCCCCACCTTATACAAGGCGTCTTTTGTTATTCGCAGCAATGGGAAAGTGGAGCAATTCAAGATCCTCAATAGTGTCACGGGCCAGTATTCAGATTTGGCAAAAGACATTGACACACAATTGCTAGAATTTTACCCCACAGTAAAAAACATCGCAAAACAACCCGTTATGCTCAACACAAGCTTTAGAATTTAGCGTTATAGCAATTAAAGCTAAATTATTTGAACATCCAACACCTGATGTATTCGCAGGTGTTGGTCGGGTTTAACCCTTTATTGACTAAGAGATCAGCGCGTGGGCGCTAGCACTGTATTATACTTGTCGCTCAACCCGCTGCATCCAACCTTCTGGACCGTTAATGTGACCTTTTTGGATCTCAGTCAGTACATTATAAATTCGCTTTGTATGCTCGCCCACCGTGCCATCGCCGACGGTAAGCACCTGGTGATCTTCAAAAATATATGATCCCACAGGCGATACTACCGCTGCAGTACCAAAGCCTCCCGCTTCAATAATTTCACCCGATTTTATATCAGCAATAAATTTATCTAACATTACGGTTTCTTGGCGTACCTCACAGCCTAATAGATCACCTAAATCGAGAATTGATTGCGAGGTAATCGACTTCAAAATCGTATCGGTAAATTTAGGAATGATAATACTGCCGTCTTTAAGCACATGAAAGTGGTTCATCGCGCCCACTTCCTCAATCTGTTTGTTATTGGCGTCTAAATACAGCACTTGCGCAGCACCGTACTCTGCCGCCGCTTTACCAGCTTTCAGTGATGCGGCATAGTTACCCGCCGCTTTTGATGCGCCAGTACCGCCCGATACCGCGCGGTGAAAGCGTTCACTAATTAACAAACGGATGGCTTTATCAAAACCATCAGCATAATAAGGACCGCTGGGGCTGAGGATCACACAAAATGTGTATTTTTCACTCGGGTTAACCGAAAGCCTATCTTCGGTCGCAAAGACAAAGGGGCGAATATAAAGGCAAGCATCTTCTTGCATCGGAAACCACAAACGGTCAACGTCAATCAAGGCGTTAATCGCTTGTATTTGTAATGCTTCAGGGATTGCAGGAATACAAATAATATCGGCAGAGCGGTTTAAACGCTCGGCATTTTTATCTATTCGAAAAGTGTAGATCTCACCATCTTCATGCTGAAAAGCCTTCGCACCTTCGAACACTGACTGACCATAATGCAATGCAATTGCACCAGGTGCCACCTCAAATGGGCCGTAAGGTACAACTCTTGGATCACACCACTGCCCATCATGGTAATCCATTAAAAACATATGATCAGTTCTTAGATCACCAAAGCCCACATTCGAGCTTGGTTTGAACTGCTCTGTACGGCGTTCTAACACAGGTTTTAAATTATAGTTTATTTGCATTGTATACCACCTTAAGTACTGACAAGGCAGCCTATGCAGCGGTCACAAAAAAGTCAAGTCAAACACATAATCACTTAAAAACGCGTTACTGATCACAATCCCATTTTTTTCCTACTGTTAAACACGCATTACAGCCACTAACTTGTCCTGTGTCTCTATCTAAAAAAGCACTGATTTTACTTGTCAGCGATAACATCATTTCCTGAGTGATAGGTTTACGCCACTGATAATAGTTCATTATTCGACTAATATGCCGATAGGCCAGTACATCCTCGCTCACAAAGTATTTTATATTCATCAGCTTACTTTCGTATGATGAGGTTGCACCAGCTAAAAAGAAGTAAAGTGCTTGGCTTAAATCTCTTATATCTGCTTCTGTCGCCTGTAACTCGCCGCTCATTACGGCCTCTTCTAATGGCCGTTTAATTCGACTCCAAAATAAATTAACTCGACTTTTTAACACTTCAACTTTATCTGAGCTTGCAAGTTGCCAAAACATGCTATTAATAGAAACCACTCTTAGAATATTAAAGATAGGGCTTCGTTTAACCACCTCAA
>JAOIUG010000145.1 GCA_028223395.1 Shewanella sp. | reverse complement strand
GGCAACACAGTACTTGTTTCTTATGATCGCCTTACAACACGCTTTAAGATCACAATTGAACAAGAGGTTATATGCAGCTTCTTAATATTGCTTCCAATTAAAAAAGTCAATTTACTGATAAATAATCAACCTTTTACTGTCAGTATATTCTGGTTTATTTTATGGAAGTCGCAATTAATAAATACCGAAGGTGTTGTTGTTAAAGAGTTACTTTATTGTCGGCGCAGAAGATCTATCGGTATGTTTGCTTATGTCGCGTTAATCAGCAGTATAAAAATAGCTATATTGTTAACAGCCTAGAAAAAAATTTAAACCAATATGTTAGCCTATTAAGGGTAACATATCCGCCTTCACTTAAAGCTAGGGGTTGCTGATCTTTCACGGTTGTTTTTGCCGCAGTTTATTGGCTATTTTGGCAAGGCGGAAGCTATGCCGTTTAGTTTTTCTCCACAAATCGAATTCGAACAAAAACTAAGCTCGAAAGATCAACAGCCCCTAATCACTCACGTTAAGCATCAATTCCAAAGGCATTTTCACCGTGTTTATCATGTGTTGATTTACCCAAAATAAAAAAGCTCTGTAAAAACAGAGCTTTTTATTCTTTATCGACTCGACAAAATTAGTCAACTAAATCGAGGATCTCAAGTCTTTCTTTTGCTAGAACATATCTTGCACGCACATCATCAATTTGTTCTTGAGTTAGCGCCTTACCAAATGTACGAACGCCGCCAGCAGCATCTTGATGGTGAATGCCAAAAGCGAACTTAAGGTATTCCATCAGCAATGGCTGAGCATCAAGATAAGAGATAGAGTTCATAGCTTGAGAAATTTTATTGGCCTCAGCCCATTCACCATTATTGACATATTCCTGCATCGTCACACTCGCCTTGGGGAATATACACCCAACGCCCGTAATGCCGCCACATGCACCAGCAAGGCCGGCATGTACAGTGACTGTGTCAACACCCGCCAAGATTTTTAACTCTTTGTTCTCTAGCATCAGTGTTTCAATTGTTGAAACATCTGTTGTTGAGATTTTAAGCGCAGTCACTTCTGGTAACGCAGCGAGTTTTCTTAGGATATCGGTTGAAAGTGCGTGATACCCGGCTGCATCTGGGTTGTTATAAGGCATAATGGTTACGCCTGCTTCTTTTGCCGCTACGGCAGAAAATGCGTAATAGGCATACATTTCTTCATCAGAAGGCGCTTCTTTAGTTTTTGGTGGCATCACCATCACTGTGTCAACGCCAACTGCCGCTAATGCTTTAACGATTGTAGCAAGCTCTTCTTTAGTTTCTGCCGCAGCGCCACTTATCAATGGAACATTGTATTCTTTAGCCACAACAGACAGGCACTCAAGTAAAGACAGACGTTGCTCAGAGCTTAAGTAGCTATTTTCACCTAAAGTACCGGAGCCAACAAGCCCACCCATTCGGCTTCCGCCTTTTCCTTGCACTTTTAAAATATCTGCAGCGTATTTTTGTGTTGCGGCAAAATCTATTTCAAGCGCGCCGGTTGCTGACTCTTTTAGCCATGTAAACACGGCCGGCATCACGGTGTATCGCCAATCTGTACGAGTTGTTTCCATCATATTACCTTTTTCAAAATCACATCAAATAAATATATGGATACATTATACCATTTAAATTTACTCTGGAAAAGCCATTGGCTAATTGGGATAAATCCTCAAAGGACTAACGTTATGCTGAACGCATATGGCAGGGCAAACGACTGTGAAAGTTTGCTGTCATTTGATGTTTATCTTTAGCAAACTTAATCACCCTACTTTCACACCATTTTGTTGCTGAATAAAGAACTTCTAGCCAAAATATTACATCCGTTGCAATGGTGCTGCTTAGCGCTGAAGCCCTTACTCACAAGAGTAAGCCGAGCATTGTTAATTTCATCCTTCAGCAGAAATGCTATTTGCTCCGGACTTCACGACACTACAGTGGCGATTAACATCCCCCGCCTTACTATTGGTAACAGATAGCGTAAACCGATGGCACTTTTTTATTCGTGCGCGATCTGAGTTGCCCAACAAACGCGGCCATTTGGGGTCGT
>JAOIUG010000144.1 GCA_028223395.1 Shewanella sp. | reverse complement strand
ATTTTTTCCAGCCCTTCGAGTAAATCAGGCGAGATACTGGCATGGATCCCAAGTGGAATATAAAAACTACTACGAGAGAGATCATTCGCATGAGCACAGGCCGCATGCATTAGATGGGTACGGCCTGACTTTTCAGGCCCCCAAATAAACACGGGGCTGTCAGCTTTTCCTTCAGCGCAGGCCTGTAAACTTTGGATCAGCTCATCATTGCCGGCTGCCGGATAATAACTATTAAATGTTTCATCATCTGGTAGATGAACGGGTAGTGATAATTGTAATGGTGAATTAGGTTTCACTCAGAAATGTCTCTACAGCGCTGTATGTCAACTTGGGGACACATAATACCATGTGTCCCTTCTAATTGGCAGTTATTACCCTTTCCAATAGTAAATCCGTGCCGGCTCTTTCTGCTCAGTTTCTTCAAATTGAGATGCTGGCAGAGTAGCCTCTTTTGACACCGGACTCATTCTTGGATCAAGGGCAAACAGACGAAATAAGTCTTCTTTATGCCCAAAAAGCGATAAATTAAACGTGACAGTGTCTCCTTTGATCTCAGCAATGTTCACGACCTTAATCGCACTTAATTGTTTAAGGTATCTCTCGAGCTGCACTAATTGTGACATGTCATTGAGATCAGTGAAGCTCACTTGTACATTAAGTGATTCGCCACTATCCACTACGCCATACTGAGCGGCATAATATTCGCTTATTACTGTTGTCATTGCTTTCACCGCGTGCTCGATACTGCCACTGTGACCTTCTTTATAGGCCAAAGGAGTCGTTTGGCTTCCTCCCGATTTCAGCGTACTTGGATACAGTGATATTTGATAGTTGAAGCGATCTGCTTCAAAAGAAATTGTTCCAATAATAAAAAAATCAGCTTGATAGCGCAGTGAAGCCCCTGCGACATTATCAACAAATTGGCCACGAATATCGTTAACTCCCACCAACATGGCATCATCAAGATCCATTAAGGGGAACAACAAAGGGACGCCACGATCCGCCGATTGTATGTCAAAGGCGTTGTGAACTGCCGAGGTAGACATATCGTTCAAGATCACTCGTTCTCCACCGGTTTGTTCAACTATCCACAGTAATGTCAGTGGTCGCTGTTTTCCCCAAACGGGTAAGCCCGCTTGCCGTAATAAACGGATCACTCGCTGATGATCAAAGCTGACTTTAATGAATAATTTCCCATCGATTTCTTGGTAGCCATACTGCGTCATCATGGCACTGGCATTGCCTAACTGTTTGGTGATCTCTGGTGCTGTTAAGGCACGTTGCGTACCGGTGTTTTTCAACACAACATTCTTAAAAGCTTGCACGATTGCTTGAGCTCTTACGTTATTAGCCCTTGACTCAACAGGGACTAAGCTTTCATCAAGATGATGGACTTCAGTAGCAAAAATAGACAGGCAACTGAATAAGGGGAGAAACATCAAATAACGACAGACAATGTTAAGCATATTATGGGCTTCAAAAACGATACATTAGCTTAAATTGTACCACAGTACATACCATTAGGAGGATTATCACATTAAATATTATCGAACCAGATCAAGTCGGTTTACAGTCATCTATTTTAATTTTACAAAAGTGCAATCAATAAAAAAGCCCTAATACAGTGTCTGTATTAGGGCTTTTTTAGCAAAAAACTTAATCGTTTGTTTGCTCATCTTCTGTTTGGTATTTTGCAGCAGTGTCTTGAATAAGCGGCTTAAGCTCACCTTTTTGATACATTTCAGTCAAAATATCACAACCACCAATCAACTCACCTTCAATCCATAATTGTGGAAAAGTCGGCCAGTTTGCATATTTAGGCAGTTCACTACGAATATCTGGGTGTTGAAGAATATCAACAAACGCAAACTGTGCTTCACAATTAATCATGATCTGTGCGACTTGAGATGAAAAACCACAGCTAGGTAACTTGGGTGAGCCTTTCATGTACACGATAATTGGGTTTTCGGCTATTTGTTGCTTAATTTTATCCACTGTTTCCATTTTTATTCCTAGATTATACAACATTGCAATTTGTCTATTGTACGCCAGTATAGTACAGAACTAAAACCTA
>JAOIUG010000143.1 GCA_028223395.1 Shewanella sp. | reverse complement strand
TCAGAAATTCGCCAAAGGTGATATCATTGATGAGCATTTAGTGATTCAACTCAAACACCTTATTGCCACTTACCGCTCAAGGCTCAGTGATATTAGCTGCTAATGTTTTCAAAAGAGTTGCGGTGCTAAATGAGCCTATCGCGAGGCAAGCCAATCTAGACTGACTTAGAAGACAATTGCACCGGGCATTTCTGGGAAGGGCGTTTTAAGTCACAAGCACTACTTGATGAAGCCGCAGTGCTGGCTTGTATGACTTACGTTGAGCTCAATCCTATTCGAGCTAAGATGGCAGATACACCAGAGCAATCAGACTTCACTATGCCAGTTCACTAGCTTCAAACTAAGAGTCCAAGCCGCACTTAAAGGTGAGCAGCCCAAGCAGCTATTATCCAAAAATGGCTGACTTTCATTGGTAACGAGCGAGCACCAACCCAAAGGCATTAATTTCTCACTAAAAGACTACTTAATACTGGTTGATGAAACCGGCCGGCATTTTTCAAATAGCTGCCAATTCATGCAATAACTTATACACTAGCAAGGCAGAAAAACGACACCTTTAACCACGACTCACTCACAAAACACTCACAACATATTTGGGGGAACTTTCCGCGCCTATTATTTCTTCAACAGTCTCATCAATATCGATGTATTTGCTCAACATTTAGCGTTTACTAGCGCTTTCTTCACCGAACACTTCTCAAGTTCCAACTTTAACTAAGGCTCAGCATTGCCTGCCAGCATGAATGTTGCTATGTTACTGATTAACAATGGCTGGCTATATGATTTCGTAAAGGTAACACTGCAACTGATCCGGGCTTGTTCAACACTCGGGATAAGGACGCGGCTACGCGCGGCCTATCCTTATACGTTAGGCCTTTTGATCATAAGTAAATGTAGCTGAGCAACCTGTTCCCGCTGGGTGCAGTAACATATTTACACCACCTGAGTTCTTCATCCAGATGTAATCTCCAGTTTCAGCGACGTAATCAAATGCAGACATTTCCTTAGAGTATGCCATACATGATTTTGAAGATTGCACTATGGATGTAAGGTCATATTTACACTGTGAACCGACTTTAAATAGCGTTGCATTACTAAAAACTGAATCCCCTTTACTTCCCCAAGTACCAGTCATTGTAAATTGATTTGGGTTGTCGGAGTGTTTTGTAACATTAATTCTTATATCAGAGCCACCTGCATTTTCGTACACCTTTTTTATAGCAGCATCACAACCATTAAAGCCTTGTTGATGTGCTTGCTTTAACGCAAAAGCTACAAATTCAGGGTTTCCAGAAAAGGATGGGGACGAGATAAAGAGTAATGGTAGTAATGCGGTTTTAAATTTCATAAACTTTCCTTAGTTTTATATGAGAGACCAAACGGCACAATAGAGGCCTAACGCCTAGTTGTGGGGCGGTGAAACGTAGCGAGGAACGAGCGAAGTGCAACCGTCCCAGCCCCACAGGGGCTAACCACCAACGTTTTGTTATGCGATTTAATTACAATTTCAAGGTAGTTTAGCATCATATTCTTTAACTTCACTGACATGAATTTGATAATCGTAATCTGCTTGAAACCCGTCCACTTCCTCAAAGTGCTCATGACCACGGAACTTTAAGTATATTGCTGTATATGGTTTAGCTCCTTTTAAAGCCAAAGCTTTAACATCAGAAATAAGAAAACCAGATCCCTCCAACCAATACACCTTTTCACCATTACATTCTTGAAATATTGAAACCTCATTCCCGTATGTATATTTTCCTTCAAAAATTTGATCATGCGATAATGCATAGGAAGAAAACAGAAATAATAAAAGATATTTGAGCATTGCTAGTCCTTCACGCATAACAGCTTATTCATTAGTCGCTCGATAACGTTCTCGGCAACTCGTTAATTTTTGAACACGCTATCACTTCTAAGGTATTGCTGTAATTGGATATTTTATACATTTAGACCACTATAATTGCTTGGCTAGCAGCGGAGAAAGAGAGCCTAGGGTGTTCAATGGGTCCGATTAACAATGGCTGGCAGTATGACTTCGTATAAACAACGTCACTCAATAAAGCTAGTTAGCTTGAGTTAGAGTTAAATTAAAAC
>JAOIUG010000142.1 GCA_028223395.1 Shewanella sp. | reverse complement strand
GACCGTAAATAATTCATCACCAACCACCATACAGTCACCGTACTCCTTTGTGTTGGGCACGAGAACTTCGAACACACAAGATACTAGTCTATCGTATTCTTGGTCTCTCGGATCCGTTTCCGGTTTTTCTTCGACCAGATTATTTTGGCGCGGTAAAACGGTGCGCATGCAATGATGCCTTTGATGATCCAAAAGACGTACCGAGCCACCAATGCAATCAGCAAAAAATCGCCATTGCTGCGAAAGCTGCTGTATTAAATTGACGACTGCACGTGTCAGTTCACTGAGGGTGAACTGTCGAAGAATATCAACTTCGTCGACATTAGTTAGTTTGTCTTCTCCCGTCTCGTTACTCGCCTTTGCAAAGCTCATCAAATCCCGGCAAAACACCCCATGCACCAGAATAGATTTAACTTGCTCACTCAAAGCCGCCTCTCCGCATCCCCTAGTTTGATTAACTTGACTGGCTTGCTCAGGTGAATCTTGATGTACTTCCTTCGGCGAATGTGAAGTCTTAAGATTTGCTGTATAGCTTGGCGTCACTGAAAAAATTATCGACATGCAAGCATGGTAAACCAAAGCCTGAAGCCTCGGGTTTCGGAAGTTCTTCGCCAATTCAAAATACTGCTGATCTGATAGATACGACCCTTGAATTGGTAGTTTTCTTTTTCCGTATCCCTTAGCAGCTCGTCTGTAATAGTCTGTCAGGTCACTCAAAAACCTCATAGGAGCAAGCTTTACGTCGCCCAGCTCAATACCTAGCATGATGACTTTCGACTTCGTCGACTGAGGATGGAGTTTATAGATAGGATACATCGGCCCAAACAGAGTGGTGCGCGCTAGATGGTTTGCCGCAACCGACACCATGCCTTTACGGGATAATGCCTGAACCGCTCGGCGAAACTGTTCGTTTGTCATTCCAAGCATTTTACTGAGTGCAAGACAGTCAAGGCCTACGACATAACCAGCTTCGTTAGATGACAGTAATAGCCCTATCCACACTAAACGCATTTGAGTAGTTATGGCTGCAAATTTTTCATACGCTGTTTCATCTACTGATTGCGGAAAGCACAGTACATAGTTTATTTCATCCTTCCACATACACTCCGCTGAAACCAAATCTCGCCCCATCAGCCATGCTGCGGGCGTAAGACCATAGTCGAAGCGAACTTTTCTTTCTTCTCCGACAGAACGCTTAAAAGCGCTCTTAATCTTCCAGAGATACCCCTCTCTTACCAAATATTCCAACGCGACACCCAAATGTCGCTTCGATACCCCCAAAGCAGCCGCCAAATCACCTCTTGTCATTGATTGAGAATTAGTGCCGAGGCGAAAAGCCCAGGTAAGTAGTACCAACCTAGTCTCGGGTGTTGCGCCTGACATAGAATTCAATAGTTGCATATGCTGGATAAAAAAGAGGCTTGTTCTTCCAAATATACCAGAAAAACTCCTTATAAACAGGGCGTAGTCAGAAATCTTCATACCTGTTATATTACATGTAACAAATAAAAACAGACTAAAACCATGCCGAACAACGAGCCACTGTCGTATCCTGATATCATCAAATTCTTTAATTTTTTGGATTCCGAGACAATTGCAGCCAGGAACTGGATAAAGCTCTATTTAGCAAAGCAAGGAGTCTTTCTGGAACCAAATCCAGCCAATATTGAGAGTGTGAGAGTAAATCTGGTCCAAATATTTACCTCACAAGGTAGGACTCAGGCTGACATAGAGTTATTTGCCCGTAAGATGGGCAATGCATGGCGCGTAAAGAAACATCGACAAAGTAAGGGTAGGGTTTCTGTTTCTCTCACACTCGACAATTCAGTTGCAGCCCATCTATCCCAAATGAGTAAGGGGAAAACCAAAACTGACGTTATCACCAGACTCATACAAGGGAACTATCAAGAATTTTTAACACAAGAAAATATTCAGAAAGCCAAGTTGGCTGAGAAAAAAAATATTCTACAGATGCAGCGAGAAAGCAATAAGTTCGAAAAACGGTTCAGCAAGCCTTCTGTCCCAACTCAACAACCTTCTTTACAACTTGAACTTCTACAGGCGAAGGCTGACGATCTTAGAAGTGGCATAGCCAAACTTTATGACCTCATTTTTTCTGCTCATGAAC
>JAOIUG010000141.1 GCA_028223395.1 Shewanella sp. | reverse complement strand
GCATGTGTATGTTGATGCATATCCAACAGAGCCATTTGAAGGGATTATTTCAGCGATTGAACCTGCTGTTTTTTATCAAAGTGGTTTGATTCAAGTGCAGGCGCAGATCCCGAATACTGATTCGAAACTGCGCAGTGGTATGTTTGCGAAAGTTGATATCCAACTTGCTGAGCTAACTAACCAAATTGTACTACCACAAACGGCAATTAGTTTTACCCTTTACGGTAACTCAGTCTATATCATTGAAGATAAAGTCGAAGACGGCAAAAGCCTTAAACGTGTAAAACAGGTCAACGTTAAAGTGCTCGAACGTGGTCTGAACAATGCCTTGATCACTGGCGATATTAAAGCTGGCGATATGATAGTCACCTCAGGTCAAGTACGTTTAAGTAATGGCAGCAAGGTGAGCATCAGCGACAACGATGTCCTCACACCTCCAGCCACATTGCCACAGCTATAAGCGGAGATTTACGTTATGCGCTTTACTGATATTTTTATTCGCAGGCCAGTGTTGGCTGCCTCCATTAGCTTTCTGCTTTTGCTACTGGGTTTTAACTCGCTCAATAGTATGCAAGTGCGAGAGTACCCTGAAATGACCAATACCGTCGTGACGGTCACCACCAGTTACTACGGCGCGGACTCAAATTTAATTCAAGGCTTTATTACCCAACCGCTAGAACAAGCATTAGCACAAGCTGATAATGTCGATTTTATGACGTCCGATAGCTTTCTCGGCAGTTCACAGATCAGCGTGTACATGAAGCTTAACACCGATCCTAATAGTGCCTTGGCGGATATTTTAGCCAAGGTCAATTCAGTGCGATCACAGCTACCAAAAGAAGCAGAAGATCCCACCGTTGACATGTCGACAGGATCGCAAACCTCTGTGCTTTATATTTCATTTTACAGTGAACAGATCAATTCGAGCCAAATCACCGATTACCTAGAGCGCGTGGTCAAGCCGGAGCTGTTTACTATTGATGGCGTTGCTAAAGTGAATCTTTATGGCGGCATAAAATACGCTATGCGGATCTGGTTAGATCCAGCAAGAATGGGCGCTTTCAATTTATCTTCTAGCGATGTCATGAACGTTTTACAAGCCAACAACTACCAATCTGCGGTTGGTCAAGCCAATAATACATTTACCCTATTTAACGGCACAGCAGACACACAAGTCGCCACCGTTGACGAGCTCGAAAAGCTTGTTATCGGCAGCAATAAAGGCTTAGTGATCCGCTTAGGTGATATTGCCGATGTTAGTTTAGAAAAAAGCCACGATGTATATCGCGCCCTCGCCGACGGGCAAGAAGCGGTCGTTATTGGTCTTGACGTCACCCCAACAGCCAACCCATTAGTCGTGGCTGCGGATGCCCGCAAAATGATGCCTGACATTACCCGTAACTTACCCGTCTCAATGAAAGCGCGGATCTTATATGACTCTTCGCTTGCCATTGACGAGTCCATTGATGAAGTGATTAAAACAATCGCTGAAGCTGCCCTCATTGTTATTGTCGTCATCACACTGTTTTTAGGCTCGCTAAGAGCGGTGATCATCCCTATTGTCACAATCCCATTGTCGCTCATTGGTGTGGCTGTCGTCATGCAGATGTTTGGCTTTACCCTTAACTTAATGACCTTGTTGGCAATGGTACTGGCGATTGGATTGGTGGTCGATGATGCGATTGTGGTCGTCGAAAATGTCGACCGGCACATTAAACTGGGCGAATCGCCTTTTAGAGCTGCCATCATCGGTACACGAGAAATCGCAGTGCCTGTCATATCAATGACCATCACTCTAGCCGCGGTGTACGCACCTATCGCATTAATGGGAGGCGTGACAGGATCGTTATTTAAAGAATTTGGCCTCACGCTCGCCGGAGCCGTCTTTATCTCCGGGATTGTCGCACTAACGCTATCGCCGATGATGTGTTCGAAAATCCTTAAAGCACATACACAACCTAACCGTTTTGAACGTGGCGTAGAGTCTTTTCTCAGTGGATTAACCGCACGCTACCAACGCATGTTAACTGCCGTGCTTGAACATCGCCCAGTCATGTTAATGTTTGCCGTTATCGTGTTTGCCTCGCTCCCTGTGATGTTTAGCTTTATCCCATCAGAGCTGGCGCCCAATG
>JAOIUG010000139.1 GCA_028223395.1 Shewanella sp. | reverse complement strand
GACATTAATACGGCCATCATGACTCCGCGTGTTTTGTGATCCGCTTCGGCAAAAAATAGGCTGTAATCTATGCCAATGCCAAAGACTAAAATCAGTGCCAGTGCATGAAACAATGTGAGCGGATCTTGCAATAAGCCTAAACTGGCTAGCGTGGTTATTGCTGCAACACTGGGTACAGCAATCACGATGGTTGCTAATTTAATACCGAACCTGACGGTGAAAATTCCCAGCGCAGCCACAAGGGCTACAAGGAGTAAAGCTAAAGTGAGCTTTCGATAATGGCTCATGAGTGTGGAAATTTCAGCGACCCTATCGACGAGCTGTACATTCGGGTTATCGCTAAATAAAGCCGAGAGCTGTTGTAAATGACGGATCCCACCAAGCATGACGATTGCGCCGTAATGTGACCCTTGCTCGGGGTTAAGCCAGAGCGCGTTAAGCTGCTGGCTAGCCGGTGAATTAAAAAATGCTTTCGCATTAATATAATGCCCTTTTGCTGCCAAATACTCTTTAACCAGTGGTTTGGCTACACTGTCATCAATGCCTAGTTGCGTCAGTATTTCAGGCAAGTGCTTGAGGTAGATCTGTTGCTGTAAATGGTAGTGATGTGCCTGAGTTTTTTCACTGGGAAGAAATGGACTTAAACTGAAATGATTACCTATCAGTTGTTGCTTCTGCGCATTGATCAGTATGGGTTCGATTTGCTCAAGTTGTTGCTTTAACTGTTCTTCTGTTGGGGCTTGTACCAGTAAAAATTGATTATCAGTACCGCCGCTCAATACCGTGCGCAGACGATCCTCTTGTTGCTGGATGTCAACAGGTGTGTGTTGCAGCTGACGAATATCGTCATTGCTGGTCAATTGTGTTAACCCGATAATGATAAAAGCTAAACTGGCGCTCCATACTGCGATACGAGCATGAGAAGAAGTTGGCCGCAGACGCGTTAGCATGAGCTGTTGGTAACGGTCCGCCAGTTCAAGTAAATGTTGCTGTGGTTTTAGTTGAGTATTGGCCAGCTTTGGGTAAGCAAAAATCAACGTGACATATGCCCCAATTAGCCCTGCACCGCAAAATACGGCGACTTGTTGCATACCTGGAAAAGGTGCTAAACCAAGTGATCCATAAGCAACAATACTGGTGATTAATGCCAAAGAGATGGCAGGTAAAATAGCCAAGGTGGCACGGTTGGCATCTAAACGTGGATTATCGAGGCGCTCACAATAAAAGTGAAAACAGTAGTCAATGGCGATACCAATAAGGCTGGTGCCAAACACTAAGGTGAGCAAATGCAATTGGCCAAAAACCATAAGCGTGAACACTACTGCAAAAAGTAAGCTGCAGCTTAATGTCATGACGGCAATAGTCAGCGGCATAATGGAGCGAAAAGCAAACCAAACCAGTAATACAACTCCCACGAGCGAGATAACGCCAATCGTTGAAACTTCTTGTTTTGCGTTATCTGTGGCGGCGGCGGCATGAAATAAAGCGCCAGCTTTGATGAAGCTTACTGCCGCGTAACTCGATTTTACCGCGTCAGTGGCTTGCGTTAATGCATTTAACTGGGCGTGTTGAGCGTTGGGGCTAAAAGCACTTTGTATGCCTTTTGCCATAACCACGGCTATAAACTGTGCGGGCGCGGCTTTATCATCTTGAGGCAGCGCTTTGACTAATATGCCTTTATCTACCGTCAGGCTTTGTTTTGGTGCAAGGGCTAGCAAGTTATCGGGGTAAAGTAACAGTGGATCTTGACTGATCAACGCACTATTGGCATAGCCAAATGCACTATAAAGTTTATGCAGGCTATTTTGCACTAATTGCGGCCATTGATCTTGCGTGAGCAGTTGCTGCTGTTGCTGGGTCAGCAAATTGAAGCGATAAGGAAAATAAAACGCGCTTAGTGCTTTGGCACGTGAAAGATCAGCGCTGGCGACATCGGTAAAAACCGCCGCGCTGTGGCTTTGTAGTTGTTTTATCAGTAGCAAGGCTGCGTTAACCGCTTCGGCTTTTTCTGTGGCGATAATGCCGATATAAAGTCGATTCGCCAATTGCTGCTCTACAGCGTTCATGGCTCGCTGCGTTAACGGTTGCTCGTTGACTGTGGGTAACATGGCTAAAATATCAGTTTGAATTTTAGCCCCCGATTGCCATTGTAAATAGCCTGAGAGCAGGGTGCTA
>JAOIUG010000138.1 GCA_028223395.1 Shewanella sp. | reverse complement strand
TCTATCCAATGCATATATCTTACTCTTAACAAAGAGAAAGGTGTAAATGGTGGAGCTATGCGGGATCGAACCGCAGACCTCCTGCGTGCAAGGCAGGCGCTCTCCCAGCTGAGCTATAGCCCCATTTACATGCAGTCAAACAATTAATCGAATCCAATTTTCATTGGTTACACCAAATCGAGATTAATCAAGGCAGGTTGATGCGACGTTTAGTGTTGTTCTAAACGAGTATTAACCTAACGATGAGTAAGCGAAGATTTGGTGGGTCAGAGTGGACTTGAACCACCGACCTCACCCTTATCAGGGGTGCGCTCTAACCAGCTGAGCTACAGACCCATTCTTTTTGGTCTTTTAATCCTTTCTCTGCGTTACTATCATCGTTTCTCAGTCATGTGCTAAAGCACACTCTCTGCGAGACTCTTCAAGTGCCTTGATTAAGAATCAAAATCCTCAAAAATAACCTTTCGATTATTTGCTCTTTCTTTATAACAAGCAATCTGTGTGAACACTCAAACGTATTTTCATACTTCAGATGTGAGTTAGTCGTATAGGTAAGGAGGTGATCCAGCCCCAGGTTCCCCTAGGGCTACCTTGTTACGACTTCACCCCAGTCATGAACCACACCGTGGTAAACGCCCTCCCGAAGGTTAAGCTATCTACTTCTGGTGCAGCCCACTCCCATGGTGTGACGGGCGGTGTGTACAAGGCCCGGGAACGTATTCACCGTAGCATTCTGATCTACGATTACTAGCGATTCCGACTTCATGGAGTCGAGTTGCAGACTCCAATCCGGACTACGACCGGCTTTGTGAGATTAGCTCCACCTCGCGGCTTCGCAACCCTCTGTACCGACCATTGTAGCACGTGTGTAGCCCTACTCGTAAGGGCCATGATGACTTGACGTCGTCCCCACCTTCCTCCGGTTTATCACCGGCAGTCTCCCTAAAGTTCCCACCATTACGTGCTGGCAAATAAGGATAAGGGTTGCGCTCGTTGCGGGACTTAACCCAACATTTCACAACACGAGCTGACGACAGCCATGCAGCACCTGTCTCACAGTTCCCGAAGGCACCAATTCATCTCTGAAAAGTTCTGTGGATGTCAAGAGTAGGTAAGGTTCTTCGCGTTGCATCGAATTAAACCACATGCTCCACCGCTTGTGCGGGCCCCCGTCAATTCATTTGAGTTTTAACCTTGCGGCCGTACTCCCCAGGCGGTCTACTTAATGCGTTAACTTGAGAACCCAGTGTTCAAGACACCAAATTCCGAGTAGACATCGTTTACGGCGTGGACTACCAGGGTATCTAATCCTGTTTGCTCCCCACGCTTTCGTACCTGAGCGTCAGTCTTTGTCCAGGGGGCCGCCTTCGCCACCGGTATTCCTTCAGATCTCTACGCATTTCACCGCTACACCTGAAATTCTACCCCCCTCTACAAGACTCTAGTTTGCCAGTTCGAAATGCAGTTCCCAGGTTGAGCCCGGGGCTTTCACATCTCGCTTAACAAACCGCCTGCGTACGCTTTACGCCCAGTAATTCCGATTAACGCTTGCACCCCTCGTATTACCGCGGCTGCTGGCACGAAGTTAGCCGGTGCTTCTTCTGCGAGTAACGTCACACCCAATCGCTATTAACAATTGAGCTTTCCTCCTCGCTGAAAGTACTTTACAACCCGAAGGCCTTCTTCATACACGCGGCATGGCTGCATCAGGCTTTCGCCCATTGTGCAATATTCCCCACTGCTGCCTCCCGTAGGAGTCTGGACCGTGTCTCAGTTCCAGTGTGGCTGATCATCCTCTCAGACCAGCTAGGGATCGTCGCCTAGGTGAGCCATTACCCCACCTACTAGCTAATCCCACCTAGGTTCATCCAATCGCGAAAGGCCCGAAGGTCCCCTTCTTTCCCCCGTAGGGCATATGCGGTATTAGCAGTCGTTTCCAACTGTTATCCCCCTCGACTGGGCAGATACCTAGGCATTACTCACCCGTCCGCCGCTCGTCATCTTCTAGCAAGCTAGAAATGTTACCGCTCGACTTGCATGTGTTAGGCCTGCCGCCAGCGTTCAATCTGAGCCATGATCAAACTCTTCAATTAAAGTTTTTTTGCCACTCGGTTAAGAGTGAAACAGCTCAATGAATTATACTGTTTATGAATCTTACGATTCATAGTTTACATATTGCTATGGTCACTCAGTTACTCTAATAAAAGAGTATTC
>JAOIUG010000013.1 GCA_028223395.1 Shewanella sp. | reverse complement strand
GGTTTTTAATTTCACCAACATTATTATCTGTTTTAGCAATAGCCAAATCTATTTTAGCTTTTGTACACTTATCAGATAATTCTTTGTTCATGAGGTAAGCTTGATCTTTCTGCTGTTGAGTTAATCCCTCAACACCACTATATTGATCTCTATCCTCTGGGTTTCTATCTTTTTGGTATGGTGGTGCTTGAGTTGCACCACACGCAGATAATATTACTATTAGCGAAAACGGAATTAATTTATTAAACAATGCTGGATACTCCTTGTGCGCCTAACAGCTTATTCATTAGTCGCTCGATAACGTTCTCGGTAACTCGTTAATTTTAGAACAAGCTATCACAGCTAAGATTTTGCTGTAAATAGATATTTTTATATTTAGACCACTGTAACTGCTTGGCTAGCAGCGGAGAAAGAGCGCCTAGGGTGTTCAATGGGTCCGTGTATCACTTTTCTGTATCTTCTATCATTCTGATCTTTATGGTTTTTGTTAAATGTAAAATAATTATCGATGCCTAGTAGCACTGTTTTTGGCATCTTTATTTGCCTGATAATTGATGTTTTGGGTCACTTTTAACGTAAGCAACAAGCAAACAGGCATCGTTAATAGCAATTTATTGCCCGTATTATTTCTCCTCAAAGCCTATGGGGCCCACAATTATCGACGGAGTAGAACTGACCGCTAAACAGGTTTAACCATTATTAATTATTACCTTAGGTGGTATTTGAGGAGGTTGGAGCTCGATTGCCCGTTGAAGGGGCTCTTTTACGATGCCTGTCCATCTATGTGTGTCCATCTATGTGTACTGTCCAAGAACAATATGAAAAACCTTATCTGATGCATTTTAATGAAATGTATGATTGTAGGTGAAAAAATTGATATTGTTCCTTTCCTGAATACCAGATACCTTTCTAAACTCAAGTAATTGTTATTTTTAGCTAATATCGTAACATTCTGGAGTGAAACCGTGAGATATACACAGAAAGAAATGGAAGAAGCTTATGCACAGATCCGCCAAAATGAAAGCCCGAAAGGAGCCATTTTAGGTGCCGTAATAGCCATTGTGCCCGCGCTGCTTTTGTATTTTGTTTTTGTTCTTATTGGTGGTCATTTTATTTTGTTACTCGCACTACCTCCTGCGATAATAGGTCTTTTTTCACGCTTTATAGGAAGAACATATCGGCATCATCAAAGGTTGCCAGTTGGGGCCATTGGCGCATTAGTCCATGTCCTTGGCTGTGTTTTACTCGGCGCTTCTCCGTTGCTCTACATACTCACTCCCTTGGCTTTCTTTATTGCTATGTCAGTCGCTAAAATCCCATTACAAGAGGTGCATGAATGGGCTATTACTCAGGCTGATTTCGGTAAATTGAACATTAATGAATAATTAGAACTCATTCAAAAAAATAAAAATCTAAGGTTACTAGCTATGTCTATTCGCTCACTATTATTCTTGTTGTGTGTCTTTTTGATGAGTCAAACAGCTCATGCCACAGATTTTGATGAATATAATCCAGACGAAGATTTACGAAAGCAAGTCACCGACATTAATCAAGTTCCACAGGCCGCTAGTGTTGGTAGCTTAATCATCACTAGAAATAGGTTTAGTAAGGGTGTGCAAGTGAGATGTTCTGCAGTGCTCATTGCAGAAAACTACCTTATGACTGCAGCACATTGTGTGTTTGATCATTTGAGGTCTGCCCCTGTTCTAAATATTGAATTTATCCCTCAATATCTCGGTAAAGGAAAGCAGAAAAGATCGCGAGTATTTATAAAAGAAGGCTGGATCCATAAACAATACGCCAAAGAAGGTCACAAAGATGTACTGCAGTTTCCCAGCGGTCTGGTGTCACTAAATCGAAAGACCAAAAACAGCGACATCGCAATTTTGAAAGTAATAAGCCCTAAAACGAGGCAGGGCTTAGGCAAACAGTTTGGTTATGTAAAACCCATTGCAAAAGAGCAAGTATTAGCAAAGCACTTACTTTCGGTCAGCTTGCTAAGTTACCCAGGGGATAAAGAAAACGGTACTCTTTGGCATCAAAACTGTGAATTAAAGAAAAAAGCTCCCTTAATCGTTCAGATGAACTGTAGAGCGTATGGAGGAACAAGTGGTGCGGGTGTATTCATCAAGGGATCAGAAGCTGCAAAACATCGTGTTATAGGGATAATATCAACAGCTTCAAGAGACGGAAGCATAGCTGATGCGGTAGTATTTTCAAACGAAATTATTAACGACGTAGAGCATATTATTGCTGCACGTCCAGAGGAAGTCACTCAATTTGAACCAGTCACTTTTAACACAATAGACAAAATCTATCTCCATATAGAAAATCGCTGTGACAAAGACATTATCGCTCAAGCTTATTTTCAGGGCGATGGTAATGAACACTGGGGAGTGATTGAACATGAAATTCCTATCGGCTTTTCAGCCGAAATTGGCGCAATAGACTCTAGGGTTTGGTATAGCCATATTCGAGGGGTAGATGGGCGAAAATACAATATAGGCAGAGATATTTTACTTTCCATTGGAGGCAAGCGTTACTCCTTTAAAAAGCGAGCTGTGCCTTACCGAAATGGATATGGAGATATTCTCTATGGGGATCACTTCCTCAGAGTCTATTGTATGTAGTGATACAGTAAGAAAAACATAGCCAGCCATTGTTAGTCATTAGGTCTACCAAGATGGTAGCTGTGCAGTCACCTGCGTGACAGGTTTTCTCGCGGCGGAGCAGGAGTAAAGGGTACTTGCAAGCCGATGTGGCACTGAAGATGATAGCCAAGCTGTATCGTATTGAAAAACAGATACCATTTCAGAGCGCTTGAAGAGCGCCTGTGTTTTAGGCGAAGCCATTCACAGTTATAACTTGCACAGATAAACGCTGGCTGGATAAATCTGTAGAGCAAATGTCAGCTAAATGTGCACTGGGTAAAGCGATACATTACGGCTTAAATCAATGGCCAGAGTCCTCACATTATGTTGAAGGCAGTCGGCTTAATATCGACAATAACCGTGCAGAGCGAGCAGTAAAACCGTTTGTAATAGGATGTAATAACTGGCTGTTCAACCATAACCAGCGCGGCGCTGAAGCTAGCGCGACCTCAATAGCCTCTTACCCTAGAACGTTAAACTTAGCTAGATGTCGATCACCGGACGCTCACCTTCAACCCAACCATGACGGTGAGCGTAATTCTTACCCGTGTATTTTTATTGCCACGCGCTTTTTGTTTCGACAGCATGCGCGCCGAACGACGCGGCCGCAACAGTGGTAATTGAAAGTGCCTTCAATACGAGTGAGCATTAATTATGGTTGGCACCATAGTGGTATTCCGGCGTTTCCGGTGTTTTTCAATGCGTCGGCTATTGCTGCCTATTATTAGCTCATTAATTTATATTATTCATATGGTGTTCGGTTTCTTTGCATGCTATCGGCACCGAGTGCTATTTCTTTTAGTTCAAAGGTTAAGGTACGTATTGGAAACCCTCTTACGTTTGCCAGAATAATCACAGTAAGTTGGTCGTCTGTATAACGATGTAAATTTGATGAAAAACCATCCATTGAACCGCCGTGACGGGTCAGTTTTCCAAATTTAGTATGTTCGCTACTTCGTTGATATTCTCGGATCCTAAAACCATAACCATAATAACCAAAAACTTTATTTTCTCCTTTGAATATCAGGTCGAGGCTTTGTTGCGATAAAAAGCTGGATGTATAGAGAGCTTGTTCCCACTTGAGTATATCTTCCACAGTGGAGTAAATGTCGCCTGTGCCGAGGGCGTAAGAAACAATATTTTCATCTCTGTTGATACCAAACATGCTTTTTCGATAACCATTGGCACGGCTTTTTGGCGGGGTAGCAATGCGTTCAACACCAGATTGCTGCAGCTGAAGTGGCGCAAAAACTAATGTGTGCATTGCCTCTGCATAGCTTTTCCCCGTAACATTTTCAATAGCGAGTGCAGCAAGGTGATAATTTAAATTTCCGTATTCGTATTGTGTTCCAGGTTCAAATGATTGTTCTGATGTGTTGATAATGCTGAGGATTTCACTTGATGTGATATCTTTTTCTTCAAAGCTTGCAAGGTGCTCTAAGTGGCGTGTTAGCCCTGATTGATGTTTTAGTAAGTGGTGCAAGGTGATTCCGTTAGCCAGTTTACTATCAAGCTTTGGAATATATGTAGCAATAGGTGCATGTAAATCAAGTTTGTTTTGTTCTACCAAGCGCATTACAGCAACTGCGGTAAATGATTTGGTCATTGAGCCAATAAGAAACTGATGCTGCGTTGTATTTGGTATTTCATTTTCAATATCGGCAAAGCCATAAGCTTTTTCAAATACGATCTTACCTTGTTTGGCAAGCAGTATTGCTCCTTGAAAGTTTTCTTCTTCAACATAATGCTCAATATGCTGATTCAGTTTGTCACTAACTGTTGTGAGTGTTTTACCGTAGGCTAAAGAGGGTAAAAAGAGCATTAATGCAATACTCGTCATTAACGATTTAATCATAGTGTTTCCTTTTGATCCCATTCGACTCATTGCTCACAAATAATGCGCCATTAACTATGAATGTCTATGTGTTTTGGTTTGATTTTCATTAAGGTAACACTGCTAAAGTACTGATGTAAATGGGTGAAATCTACATTAAAGTGATGGTAGGGGGATCTTGTTGGCTGCGTAGAGTGAGAGCCTAGATTGTTCAATGGGGCCGCGTATCATTTTTTGGCGCAGTTTATTGGCTATTTTGACAAGGCGAAGGCTATGCCGTTGAGTTTTCTCCACAATGATTAGAGTGCGTTACGCGCTTTTCACTTAGCCAGCTAAGCATTATCGCTCAAATCTTGTACTAAAATAATTACATTCGAACAAAAACTAAGCTCGAAAGATCAACAGTCCTAGTAATAGTGCTTTAATTTCAATAGTTTATTTTAAGCGTTTGATTTAATGTATTTAAATCAACTTGTGAGATAGGAGCACCTCCGCTGTAAATTTCGCCGAGGCGCTGAGGAATACTCAAAAGGGGGTAAGTGTTTACCCCCCCTTTTATTGAGCGTGAGCAGGAAGCTTACGATCTTTATCAAGCGCAGCTTGATTGCTCTTGAGTGCGGGTGAAGTGCCGTTAATTGTTAGACGCCGTCTAACTTAAAGCTCAAGCGAAGTTTGAGTGTCCGCTAGGGTGTGGCAACCAATACCGTACAACCAATACCATACAACCATTACTGATTGGCCAAAATCTCTTCCAATTTAAGCCCGGTTAAATCACGAATTGTGCGCCATAAATAATAAAATATTCCTATCGTCATTAACATCGATGGCAAGGCTATCATCAAGTAACTGTATAAGCTCAATTGCCCCAACTGTTCATTAAACTCTGGTGTTCCTGTTGGGCTGGTGACGATCCATTTAGCCAACACATAATTCATAATGGCGGAGAAGGCGAACGAGCCTGCAACTAAATAGGTGGCCTTCATTAGCCGCTGCTCAAAGGCGTGCAGGCAATTATTCTGTTGCAGTCGCTTGATGATCTTGTCAACGTCCATCACTGCAGGGTTAAATATGATGGCTTTAATTAATGGCTTAGAGGTGAAGGTCGAAATAAGGACCGCAATGCCGATTGCCGCCGGGATCGCGGCTTCTTTGATGGCCAACCACTTAAGGTCAAGCTCCAGTAAACCTATCCCACCAGTTAACAGCACATTGGCGAGTCCAAGAAAAGCAATAAAATTAAACTTCTTATATTTTATTAGCTCAAATATGCCCCAGCCTAATGGAAAGCTTAACGCCAATATTAATCCACCACTGGGGCCTAACTGAGCGTCACCACTTAGCTTCATAAGAATAAAAGCTGGTATCGCGATGCTGACTAACAGGTCAACTAATGGCCGAGGTTTATGTGTCGATGTACTACTCATATGTTGTTTTCCAGACGCAGTATGCAAGTTTCGAAAATTTTAAAGATAAAGATCAACAGCCCCTAAAATATAGTGACGTAAAAATAGCTTTTTCTACGGCAAGTGTCACTGTTCATCATATGTTTTTGATGTTGGGTGAATGCTCATTGTAACGTAAACAAATGAAGGCCAGCTTAAAATGTTGCCGAACTTGGCCGATTATTTATGGGTAATTGTTGCGTAAGCTGGAAGGAACACGGCGACTTTGCAGTCAAGATATACATTTTCCCACCAAGAACGGCTTGTTTGGCTGTAAGCTTTTGTTATTAAATTGTAATTGTAACTGTGGTTGTCGCGGTGTTTTTCAAGGTGCAGCTTTTTTAATACATAACATATGGTGGTGAGTATACCGTTAATAATGATGGGCCATTCACTTTAGCTACTCTTGATTAAAGAAATGAATAATCTAGTCGCCTATTAGGTTATGGCTATTAATCTAAAACAAAAAAATAATAGTGACTTACATTAAAGAGAGAAGTTGAATATGCATAAAAGTTTATTAAGTATGACGATAGCATCAGCAATGTTAATGCTATCAAGTGTAGAGGCACACGCACATGGCTGGTCTGAATACCCGGAGGCAAGGCAGCAAACTTGTTATAACGAGGGCGGTTTTTGGAGCGGTACTCCGGCAAGTGCGGGCTGTGCACAAGCTAAGGCGATTTCTGGTTCGTACCCATTTGTACAGCGTAATGAGTTCTCGATTAACATCACTGACTATAACAATATGCAAACGGTTAAAAATGCCATTCCCGATGGCAGTTTGTGTTATGCCAATGATCCTCAAAAAAGAGGCATGGGAGCGGCAAGCGAGGGCTGGACTCGCACCAAAATACAAGCAGGAACATTTGAATATGTGTTTAATGCAACGGCTCCTCATAACCCTTCTTTCTGGCAGTTTTACCTAACAAAGCCTAGCGCTAATTTAGCAAACCCACTGGC
Source organism: Shewanella sp. (assembly GCA_028223395.1). Classification (GTDB taxonomy): domain Bacteria; phylum Pseudomonadota; class Gammaproteobacteria; order Enterobacterales; family Shewanellaceae; genus Shewanella. Next base: position 30,950 of record JAOIUG010000013.1, on the reverse strand, counting down.
TTGGGATGATTTAGAGTTACTGCAAGAAGAAGGTAATATCCCTGTTGAAGGCGGAAAGTATCGAACGAATGTTACCATCCCCACTGACCGTGTTGGTGACGCTATTTTGTTTGTACGCTGGCAGCGCGTAGATCCTGTTGGAGAAGGGTTTTATAACTGTAGTGATATTGAAATCGTCAACGACGATATTATGCCACCGCCAGTTGAGCCAAATCCTGAGCCTAGTGCGCCTTATTTGGTGACTGGAAGCCAATTTATTCCAGGATCCATAACACTCGCGTCTGCGAGCGTGGGTGATAGCGTCCATTACAAAATATTTAATAAAAATGGTGAGGAACACTCATCTTTTTCATTAGTCATTACACCGGATAACCAAAACGATTGGGATCGTCTGTTAGCCTCGCAGGTGAATGGCTGGTATGAAGCTAATTATCAGGGGAACGTTTTTATCGGTCGTTGGCATGAACAGATGAAGCACTATATGTACTTCAAGAACGATCTGCATGGTAACTACTTTAATGCTAAAGATGCAGGTGCCTCTGCTGAATTTAGCATTACCTCTGAGGTCAGCCCTATTACCGCAGTTATATCGCCTAAGGTGCTAAAACCATTGAGTGGTGCGAGTGTTGTTCACGGTGATTACGTCGTCCTTGAACATACCGAAAGCAAAGGCGAGTTGACGAGCATTGTATGGCGACAAATTAGTGGCACGCCAGTCCCAATGACTGTTGGTTCAAATGACGAATTGATTATTGACACGGCGCAACTTGCCAACATACGCCATGAATTAACATTTAAGCTTGAGGTCAGCGATGGTCAAGCGACAGAAGACGAAATCTATTCTTTCGCGATAGAATCATCAATAACTGCGCCCGTTGAGCCTGTACCGCCTGTAGAACCTGTAGAGCCAGAAGAGCCCGGCAGTAACACATGGAGTGCTGCAAGCACATACACTGCTAGTGATAAAGTCATACATAACGGAAAAACTTGGACTGCTCAATGGTGGACTCAAGGTGAAGAGCCCGGAACTACCGGTGAATGGGGAGTGTGGCGTTAGTCATTAAGCCTCTGTAATACTGAAACCAGAAGTTTTTGCTTCTGGTTTTTTATTGCCATTTTTATTGGCTATACATGTAGGGCTGTAATTCAAATACTGCATTTTTAGATAAAACTAAAGCAATTCAATATTGAAGAAGTCGCTCATTCCTTGCTCTATCTTCTACGTAACCGAACACAACTAAATTTTTAAAAAATATGTCACTTTATGACTGATTTTACTCGTTTTTGATGATTATTTTTGTCTATGTTTTTATGTTGATAAGTTAATCATTATTGTAGTCTATCCGGTGAAATAATTTTTTCTTAATGCTTTGTTATTATTCATTTTATTGGTGTTGATTTTGAACGCTACCTGAAAGTGAGGCAAATCGTGGCCAAGGTGATTAACGTGAGGGATGCATATGGTATGGACAAGGTTTAGTTATATATGTCGCAAGGCTAATGCGGAGTATAAAACGCAGGGTTTTACTGCGCTGAAATTTAGCGAGATAGAGCAAAATGCTGCATGTAACTTATATGGCAATAAAGCACGCGCGAATACTTGGCCTCAAGTATTGCTCGATAAAATAGGCGCTATTAGCAATGAAGATAAAGCCGTGAGTGCGGTTAAAATATATCAGGAATTGGATTTAAATGGGCAAATAGAAGATCTGAAAAATAGTAAACGTATCATTGCGTATCTTAGTTTAGTGGCTGTCATATTTTATATTTCGACAACGGTTTATCAGTTTACTGTTATTCCTTTTTTCATTGGATCTTTCGATGTGTTCAACATCAAGGTACCTGACGTGTTATTAATTCAACAAGACTATTGGTGGGCGTTTATCTTGACTATTTCTGTCTTGCTCATGATTTCATTTACAGTCGCAATGAAAATTAGAGGCTTATTTAAGTTTACTGTTAATATAGAAAAAAGCTTGATGGTTAAATACCTCGTGTTTAGTGACATCAAAAAGTCCTACTTGCGATTAATTAATTTACTCCAGTTTCCGCTTTATCAAGATAAAACATTGGCAGATGAAACTAGCCTTGCGCTGATTGAGCATTTAATCGCGGTGAATGAAAATACAGAAATGAGCCTACCTAAAGAAATACAGGCGTTGATCCAGATAGAGCAGGAGTTACTCTCGAGCTTAGCTGAACGACAATTGAAAATCATGACCTCTATTATTGCTTTGTTACTTATCAGCGCAATTTGTTGCTTTTTGATTAATGCATACTCACCGATATTTTTTATTGGAGAAACAATATGAAAAACAAAAAGGGTTTTACCCTCATTGAGCTAATGGTTGTGGTCTCTATGATTGGTATTTTAGCGTCTATCGCTTTGCCTTCTTACCAGATCTATCTGCAGCGAGCTGAAGTCGTAGAAGCGTTGAGTATGGCCAGTACCATTAAAGAAAAGATCACAGATTATTATGTTGAACAGCTTGATTTTCCCTTGGATAATGACGCAGCAGGTGTTCCGGCGCCAGCATTGTTAATGGGTAATCGTATTACGAGTGTGGTGGTTAGCTCTGGTGCCATCCACATTACTTTTGGGCATAAGGCCTCCACACTACTGCAAGGAAAAGTGCTCTCTTTTAGGCCAGCACAGGTGATAGGCAGCCCTGCAAGCCCGATTGCTTGGCTATGCGGTTTGGATGAAGCAGTGCCGGGAATGCAAGCGGTTGGGGAAAATAAGACGACACTAACAGCAGAGTTTTTGCCATCATCGTGCCGTTAAATTAAAACTTGGGCGGGGGCTTGCTCAGGCGTGAAGAAAGCAAGTCTAGCTTGCATCTCCACTGTCTGGGCGTTGTTGTGCATGTAAAACCAGTGCCACTGCACCGATAGCCTGCTATTTTGGCGCTATCTGCTCCACCATCAGTTGCAAGGTTTGATTGCCTCTAAATTCATTCACATCTAACTTGTAAGCAATCTGAGCATGTTGAATGCTCGCATCAGGCCAAGTGGTTAAGTCCACGTTAAAGGCGATAGCATCGAGCATCACTTGGCCACACTCGGTCTCCAGCACCAGTTTAAGGTGTTTTTCTCCGACAATTCGCTGCTGTATTATCCTAAAATGGCCATCAAACAGTGGCTCTGGAAATTGTTGCCCCCAAGGGCCTGCAGCGCGGAGTTCGGCCGCTAACGGCAAGGTAAATTGATCAGGCGTTAACTCACCATCGGATATCAGCTCGCCTGTCAGTAACTCCGGAGCTAAAATTTCGCGGATGGCATTGTCATAAGCATCTGCAAATAGAGCAAATTGCCCCGCTTTTATTGATAATCCTGCCGCCATGGCGTGACCACCAAATTTCAAAATAAGCCCAGGGTGACGACTATTGATGAGCTCTAAAAGATCGCGCATGTGTAATCCTTTAATTGAACGAGCAGAACCTTTAATCTGGCCATCTCCAGCGTCTGCAAAGGCGATAACAGGGCGGTGATATCTGTCTTTTATCCGTGACGCTAAAATACCTATCACACCTTGATGCCAATCTGCTTGAAATAATGCGATCCCCCACGGCAGTTCATCGGTATTTAGCGCTATGCTTTTTAAGCTTTTAAGTGCTTCTTGCTGCATTTCTGTTTCAAGATCGCGCCGCTCTGCATTAAGGCTATCGAGCTCTGCTGCCATGGCGCGTGCTAGTGTGATGTCTTCACATAATAAGGTTTCAACCCCTAATGCCATTTCATCTAAACGTCCAGCGGCGTTCAGCCTTGGGCCAACGGCAAAGCCAAAGTCTGAGGCGACGATGCGCGATGGAGTGCGTTTAGCGACTTCAAGTAACGCGGTGATCCCAACTCGGCAGCGTCCCGCTTTGACTCGCTGTAATCCCGCTTCAACCAAAATACGGTTATTGGGATCTAATGCGACCACATCTGCTACCGTACCTAATGCGACAATATCGAGTAATTGAGCTAGGTTTGGCTCATTGATCCCTTGCTGCACATACCAGTCACGCTGCCTGAGTTCGGCTCTCAGTACTGACATGAGGTAAAAAGCGACGCCTACTCCAGCAATGGACTTACTGGCAAATTCACACCCTTGTTGGTTTGGGTTCACGATGGCGTCAGCATCCGGTATTGATTGGCCTGGTAGATGGTGATCGGTGATCACGACGGTCATTCCCATCGCTTTGGCTGCGGCAACGCCTTCAATAGAGGAAATCCCATTATCGACGGTGATAATGAGCTCAGCATTTTTTTGCGCGGCGACGGCAACAATCTCTGGGCTAAGGCCATAACCGTAGTCAAATCGATTAGGGATCAAGTAATCAATGTGTTTGGCTCCCATCATCTTCAACGCTAATATACAAACACTGGTTGACGTGGCACCGTCGGCGTCGAAATCTCCCATGATCAATATCGATTTTTGCGCTGCAATCGCATCAGCGATGATTTTGGCCGCTTGCTCAATTCCCCGCATGCTGTTGGGCCTAAGCAGCTTAGCTAAGCTTAACTCACATTCATTTTCGTTGACGCCACGGCTGGCATAGATTTGTTTGAGTAACGGTGATAAAGCATCAGGTAAGTGGGAGTCATCGACTTTTGAGCGGCGAACAATCTTATGGATCACAGGGCAAATTACCTTTAAACAATGAGTGTTGCCAGCATAACAAAGACCACGAGCAAAGGCTTGAATTTCACGCAGGAGTAGGCACAAAAAAGGTGAGCCTTAGCTCACCCTTTTTTGTTATTAACGATTACTGAGCAGCCTCTAATGCTCTGAGCAGATCTTTAGGCGGCTGATAGCCTGGGATCAAGCTGCCATCTTCGAGCACGATAGCAGGTGTGCCATTAATGCCAAAGGTTTGCCCTAGGTTATATTGCTCTGCAATTTTTGCATCACATTTAACAGCTTTGACTGATTTACCTGATTTCGCATCTGTCATGGCTTGTAGCGGATCGGCAGCGCACCATACTGATTCCATTTCATCAGCATTGGCTGAGGGGATCCCTGCGCGTGGGAAGGCAAGGTACCTAACTGTAATGCCAAGATCGTTATATTCATCCATTTGATTGTGCAATTTACGGCAGTAACCACAATCGACATCAGTAAACACCGTCACGACATGTTTTTCATTGTTAGCTTTATAAACCAGCATGTTTTTTTCAAGGGGTTTTAGCATATCAATGCGTGGGCCGGCCATGGCGGCTTCGGTTAGGTTTTTCATGCCTTTGTTGAGATCATAAAGATTACCGTGCAGTAGTTTTGAGCCATCTTTACTGATGTAGAGCACTCCACGATTGGTCAGCGCTTCGTATAAGCCTGCAATGGGTGACGCTTTTAATGATATGACATCGACATTGAGTGTGTCTGATAGTTTTTGTTTTATCGCTGCAGTGTCATCATTTTTTGCATTTGACCCGGCAAGGGCTGTTGGAGCGATGGCCATAGCAATGACTAAAGAAAATGCTCGGGTTAATTTCATGAAGTATCCTATTTTACGTTACGATCGACTAAGGGCTTGAGATTAGACCTATTGTTGAGCTAAAAAGTTACAGCCTATCCTTAGCTAAAGCAAATGTTTTACGATTTTTAGTGACTATATATGTGAAATTTATCAAGAAACTCATCTCGAAACGAATCCAGAAATGAATCCCGAAACTCATCCCTTCAGATTGCGCTGCAGCAGTGAGCTTAGGTTATCGAGTACTGTTTAACCACGTGGGTGATGCTCGGCATGAAGCTGCGCTAAACGCGCTGTCGCAACATGGGTATAAATTTGGGTGGTCGAGAGATCGCTGTGCCCGAGCAGTAACTGCACCACTCTGAGATCTGCACCGTGATTGAGTAAATGTGTAGCAAAAGCGTGGCGTAAAGTGTGGGGCGATAACGCTGTGCTGATGTTGGCCCTAAGGGCATAATATTTTATCCGATACCAAAATGTTTGCCGCGTCATTTGTTGCCCACGTTTAGATGGAAACAGCACATCACTTTGTTTGCCTTTTAGTAATGCAAACCGTGCTTGGCTTAGGTAATGCTCAACTTCTGTGATGGCCAGTTCACCTAAGGGAACTAATCGCTCTTTACCACCTTTACCGACAACGCGCACTAGGCCTTGGCGTAAACTTAGCTGCTCTATGGTTAACCCTACCAGCTCAGACACTCGCAGTCCGGTTGCATATAGCACCTCGAGCATGGCTTTGTCGCGGCGCTCAATTGGATCGTCACTGGCGGGCTCTGATAGTAATCGGTCGATATCGTCTTCACTTAACGAATTGGGTAATTTGCGATCTAATTTAGGTGAATCAAGCTGCGCCATTGGATCGATATTGATTTGTTTAGTGACGATAAGGTAGCTGAAGAAACGGCGTAAACTGCTCATGACTCTGGCGCTACTCGATTTAGCAAATCCAGCCTCATAACGCTGGGCCAAATAGTCACGTATATCTTGCTGGCTACTTTCAGTTAGCGTTAACCCGTTGAGTTGCAATTGGCGATCAAAATGGCGCAGATCAGTGCGATAAGCACTCAAGGTATTATCACTCAAACCTTTGGTTGACCATATATGATCAAGAAACAAGTCAATCGCACTATCAGGAACATACTTAGTTGGCACTGCGCACTTTTCCTTTCATTAAATAAAAACGGCGATGGATCAGAGATCCATCGCCGTTATCTTATGTCATCACACAAGCTTAAGCCATCATGATGGCACCGCAGCCCTAATCAGCGACAACGACATCAGGTTGTTTTTTTATCATCAAGCAAGCAATAATTGCGATTACACAGGGCAGTAACCACGCCATTCCCTCAGCGTGCAACGGCATAAAGTTAAAGGCACTGACATCGCCTCCCGCCGCTTTTATGCCATCGATAATGCCAAAAAATAGTGCCACACTGAGTACCAGTCGATGCGCTAAAGCCGGCTTAGCAAAATGCCCTGTTAAGAATGTTACTGCAACTAATGCGATTGCCACAGGGTACACGGTCATTAGCACTGGAATACTAATACTAATTAATTGAGATAAACCCACGTTAGCCACGGTTGCACAAACCACACTGATCAGCACAACAAAGCGGCGGTATGAAATTTTAGGCAATAGCTCATTAAAGAACTCACTGCAGGCACTGGTGAGGCCGACTGCGGTTGTTAAGCATGCCAGTGTGACCACTGTCGCCAATAACACCATGCCTGTGGTACCAAATTCATGAGTAACATAGTTAGCTAAAATGACGCCACCGTTTTCTGCCCCGACCGCCAAGTCGCCAGCAGTTGCTCCCAAATAAAATAAAGAGATATAAACAAAAGCCAAACCGGCAGCTGCAATTAGCGCCGCCTTAACTAAGTAACCGGTTTGCGCTTGAGGAGCGCTGATGCCTTTTTTACGTAAAATATCAATGATTAAAATGCCAAAGATAAGCGACGCGAGAGTATCCATGGTGTTGTAACCTTCTAAGATCCCTGTCGTCAATGGGTGAACCTTATAGTCACCAACAGCGGCAACCACAGGATTACCCGGGAGCACAATGACTGAAATGGCCAACCCTAGCAGGAGTAAAATAAGGATGGGTGTCAACACCTTGCCGACATTATCCAGTAGTTTCCCAGGGTAAAGCGAAAACACCATCGTTATCGCAAAGAAAACGAGTGTGTAAATCAACTGCGCAACATGAAGGGTTACCCCTGCAATGGCAATCGTAGCCTGCGTGTTGTCTAAAAAGGGCTTAAAGCCGACTTCAAAGGCCACTAAGCCGGTTCTTGGCGCCGCAAAAGCGGGGCCAATAATAATAAAAATAGCAACGGCGAGCATGGTTGCGGCAATCGGTGGCAGTAATGCCATGATTTTCCCGTTGGCTTTAGCAACGGCAATTAACGTCAGCAGTGGTAATCCGACAGCGGTGATTAAAAAGCCAAACATGGCCAGTGTCATGTTTTCGCCAGCTAAAAAACCTGCCAGTGGCGGGAAGATGAGATTACCTGCGCCTAAAAAAAACGCGAAGGTCATAAAGCCTAACCCCAGCGTATCAGCAACATTCATTTTATTATCTTGCACTTTATGCCCCATTTTAAATTTCTGTAATTAACAATTGAATGTCACTGGCCTTTAATAGCATCACTTTAGTATGACAAACATTAACGTGTAATCTTTAATTTACATGCCTCAAGATTAAATACACCTTGAGATTGGTGAGTTTATAAACAGCAGCGAAAAAAGTAGACACTGAAATGACTATAAAACTAATTTACTACCCAAAAAATAGGCTTTACGCCGATTTGTAACGGCATACTATTATCAGAATCAGGGGCAATTAACAAGAATCGACCTTCAACTAAGCTAAAACACGATACCAATAGAAACAAATAATAAACATTTATGTTGCATCACTTACATGATGCGTATTTGTTACCTTAGGCTGAAACATTGAAACCGTGTGTTAACCTGCCGAGTTGGCAAGTAAACGCTGACATTTACTTCACGCATTAGCGTGTTTTTAGTGGCTGAGGTTAAATTCGCGTACAATGGCGTTTTGACCGCCGATATTAGTCTCATGCCCTTTAGCTTTAAACAGTTTCATATTGATGATCGCCGCTGCGGTATGCCCGTCAGCACCGATGGTGTTTTGTTGGGCGCTTGGGCTCCATTAACCGATAGCCGCCGCATTTTAGATATCGGCGCTGGCAGTGGTTTACTCAGTTTGATGGCCGCGCAGCGCTCACCAGCTGTTATCACCGCAGTAGAGCTTGACCCTAATGCTGTGCTTGATTGCCAGCATAATTTTTCTTTAAGCCCGTGGAGTGACCGGCTCACGGTGCTCTCCAGTGCAATACAAGAGTATTGTCATGCTAAGCAAAAACACAGGTTCGATCATATCATTTGCAATCCCCCTTATTTTGATAACGGGCCGCAATCGAGCTGTGCGCTCCGCGCCGCAGCGCGCCACACAGACAGCTTAGGTTTTAATGAATTACTGAGCGCGATTGCCTTTTTACTGCATCCTAACGGCCAAGCGAGCTTGATATTACCCAGCGCGGCAGCGGCGCAGTTATTGCCCTTGTTAGCGCAATTTAAGCTCCGATGTTGTCACCGCGTTAAGGTGTCGAGCGTGCAAGGTAAGCCGCCCAAGCGTGAGTTATTACTGATTGACGCGCAGACTGCTCAAGCGGCGTGTGTGAGCGAAACGCTCGCGATTCGCAGCGCCGATGGGCGTTACACTGAAGCGTTTACTCAATTGAGCCAACATTTTTATTTAAAGCTGTAGTGTGGGCGATCTAATCATTTCAAGTCGGCGTTGAAACCTTTATAATGTGTGGCTGTTATTTATTGAGATGCCACGCATGTTATTTGAAGATCTCCAGCTTGACCCTTGTTTGTTAGAGTCACTAAAAGCAATGGGCCACAACAAGCCCACTACGATACAACAACAAACAATTCCTGTTGCTATGGAGCAAAGAGACATTCTTGCTCGTGCACCTACAGGTACCGGGAAAACAGCGAGCTTTCTTTTACCTGCATTACAGCACATTATTGACTTCCCACGCCGTTTTGGCGGCCAAGCACGAGTGCTTGTGCTCACGCCTACACGTGAGCTGGCCAGTCAAATCCACCGCTACGCATCTCACTTAGCCACAGACTTAGATCTTGATATTGCCATCATTACAGGTGGTGTACCTTACGCACCACAAGAAGAAGCATTAAAAAAGAATGTCGATGTATTAGTCGCCACGCCTGGCCGCTTGATGGAGTACCTCGATAAAGGCTTGTTCAATGCCGAAGAAGTCGAAGTCCTCGTCATCGATGAAGCTGATCGCATGCTAGACATGGGGTTTTCTGCCGTCGTTGAAACCATCGCGATTGAATCGGTTGGCCGTAAGCAAACAATGCTGTTTTCAGCCACCCTTGAAGGCAGTGATGTGGGGCGTTTTTCACATCAATTATTAACCAATCCCGTCAAACTAGAAGCAGAAGCGCCACGTAGCGAAAAAGCTAAAATCCATCAATGGGTTCATATTGCGGACGATAAAGAGCATAAATTTGCCTTACTGTGCGCGATTTTACAGCAAGAAGATGTTGAGCGCGCGATTGTGTTTGTTAAAACACGAGAAGCGGTGGCTAGCCTAGATGGTTTATTGCAAAAGCAAGGGATCACGTGCAGCTTCATGCGCGGTGACATGGAGCAAAAAGCGCGTTTCCAAGCTCTTGGTCGATTCACAAAAGGTGAGGTTAATGTGCTGCTAGCGACCGATGTTGCTGCCCGTGGTATTGATGTTGACGACATCACCCACGTGATCAACTTCGATATGCCACGCTCTGCAGATACCTACGTGCATCGTATTGGCCGTACTGGCCGTGCGGGCGCAAAAGGGACGGCAATTTCTTTGGTTGAAGCGCATGACGTGCGGGTTGTAGGTAAGATTGAGCGTTACATAGAGCAGCCGTTAAAACGTCGTTTTATTAAAGATCTTCGCCCAAAAAATAAAGAAGCGAAGCCGCCTGGAAAGAAAAAAGTGAAAGATACGGGTAAAACGTTTAGTAAGAAAAATAAAAAGAAGAAAAAGAAATAAAGCGTAACGCTAACCGTAACTTTAAAAGGATCACATTACGTGATCCTTTTTTTAATGTATTCACTCCGTACTGCTTTTCTCTTTTCAGTTTTTTATTGGTAGCATGGGTAGAAAAGTAGCTGTAACGTTATAAAAATAAACATTTTATTTACAGTAAACCGTAGTGTACTTGACGGTAGTCTGATATTTTAGCTGCAAGAATGTACTACATGGACAGCTAGAGCATCATGCTAACAATTATAATTAGAAGAGTTTGCCCACCCATCTTCATTATCGTCGCCTGTGTTATCGCGGCTAAGATACTGATAAACACCAAAGAAGCACCAGAGCAAAAGGATGATAAAACCCCCGTTCCTATCGTTGAGGTGATGGAGGTAGAGCAGCAAACACGCTCTATTAACCTTTCATCTTATGGAGTTGTCAGCCCCAAATATAAAACCCAACTTGTGACCGAAGTACAAGGTCGCATGTTAAAGATTTCAAATAAATTTGTTGCCGGTGGCGTGGTCAAAAAAGGCGACGAGCTAGCGGTCATTGAACCTTCTGATTACGAAGCTGATTTAATGCAAGCGCAGGCTGCACTCGCGAAAGCGCAAGCTTCGCTGGAAGAAGAGCAAGCTAAAGGTGAAGTTGCTAAGAATGACTGGCAGGGTTACGACGGCGGTATTGCACCAGAGCTTGGCTTACGTTTACCACAGCTTAAACAAGAGCAAGCCAATGTAAAGTTCCAGCAAGCTGCTTTGGCACGAGCAGAGCGTAATCTTGAGCGGACGATAATACGTGCGCCGTTTGATGGGATCATCAAAGCGCGTAATATCGACTTAGGTCAATATGTCACTTTAGGCACAAATTTAGGCGAGCTTTATGACACACGCGTTGCAGAAATTCGTCTCCCACTGTCAAATAGCGACTTAGCCTACTTGGGATCTATCGATAATCCAGACACTGAAGTGATCTTAAGCGCTGAACTTGCAGGTCGCGCAGTAACATGGGCCGGTAAAATCATTCGCAGTGAAGGGGTGATTGATACAAATAATCGCATGGTTTACTTGGTCGCAGAGGTAAAAGATCCATATCTTCGCCGCAATAAAATAGCAGGGCAATGGCCACTTAAATACGGCAGCTTTGTCACCGCAAGCATCAAAGGGCGCACCGTCGATGGCATTGTCACCTTGCCGCGCCACCTCGTACGCCATGGCAAAGTCACATTGATCACAGATCAAAACAGCGTTGAAGTGCGAGAGGTTAATATCGTTCGTACCGATGTCGATAATGTTTACATCCAAGGCAGTTTAGCCAGCGGGGATCGCATCTGTATGACGAATCTCAACCACCCTGAAAATGGCCAATTAGTGAATATACTCGGTGAAGGCAGCCGCATAATCAACCAAGAGCAGCTTGCTGATGAAGGTGAGCGATAATGGCCACTGAAACAGGTATTATTGCATGGTTTGCTAGAAATAATGTCGCCGCGAACCTCTTAATGTGGGTGCTGTTGATCGGCGGATTATTTAGCACGGTGATGATCAACAAAGAGATCTTTCCCACATTTGAGCTTAACTACCTCAATATTTCGGTTGCCTATCCCGGCGCTGCACCTCAAGAGATTGAAGAGGGCATTAATATTAAGATTGAGGAAGCAATCCAAGATATTAGTGGTATCAAAAAGGTCACTTCGGTGGCGAGTGAAGGGGTTGGTTCGGTCACTATTGAAGTTGAAGACAGTTATGATCCGCAAGATATCCTCGATGAAGCCAAACTGGCTGTCGATGCTATTTCAACTTTCCCTGCGAACATAGAAAAGCCCAATATTGTCCGTACCAAGCCTGCAAACAATGTGATTTGGATCTCTGTCTATGGCGAGCAATCCCTTAAAGATATGAAGGCGCTTGCCAAAACAATTCGCGATGAAGTGACAGCTTTGCCTGCGGTCACCCGCGCCCAAGTGACAGGAGTGCGTGATGATGAAATTAGCATTGAGTTGTCCGAAGATAAACTGCGCGAATATGGGCTGACCTTTTCGCAAGTGGCCGCAGCAGTACAAAACTCTTCTATCGATTTACCGGGCGGCTCTATTCGTGCAAAAAATGGCGATATCTTACTGCGCACCAAGGGGCAGGCGTACACTGAAGAGGATTTCTCACAAATAGTGGTCAGTACACGCCCTGATGGCAGTCGAGTAATGTTGCCAGATGTTGCGAGCATTAAAGATGGTTTTGAGGAGCGGTTAGAGTACACCCGTTTTAATGGCGAGCCTGCAGCGATTATTGAGATTTTAAGTGTTGATGATCAAAACGCACTGGAGATCTCAGCCCAAGTGAATCGCTACATTGAAGCCAAGCAAGCCTCTCTCCCCCTAGGTGCCAAGCTCGATACATGGGGCGACTTAACCCATTACCTCGAAGGCCGACTAAACATGATGTTATCAAACATCTTTTATGGCGCGTTGTTGGTTTTCTTCATTTTGGCATTGTTTCTTGAAATCAAACTCGCTTTTTGGGTCATGATAGGGCTTCCAGTGTGCTTTTTGGGAGCAATGTTGGTCATGCCACTGGAACCTTTCTCATTGTCGATTAACATGCTTACGCTGTTTGCGTTCATTTTAGTGCTAGGGATTGTGGTGGATGATGCCATTGTTATCGGCGAAAGTGCCTATAACGAAATAGAGCGTTACGGGCATTCGTTGGATAATGTCGTCAGAGGGGCTAAAAAAGTAGCCATGCCAGCCACTTTTGGCGTATTGACCACTATTGCGGCGTTCATGCCAATGTTGATGGTTTCTGGTCCACAAGGGGTGATTTGGAAATCTATCGGGATGGTTGTGGTGCTTTGTTTGGTGTTTTCATTGATCGAATCCAAGCTTATTTTGCCTGCCCATTTAGCCCATATGAAACCGCCTAAACCTCGTGAGAAACTAGGCTTTTTTGGCAAACTAAAAGTGGGCTTGAACGATAAAGTTCAAGACTTCATTCATAACAACTACCGCGCCTTTCTTACACGTTGTATTCAGCAACGCTACAATACTGTCGCGGTGTTTATCGGCGTGCTGGTGTTGTCTGTGGCTCTGGTTCAAAGTGGTCAAGTGCGTTGGGTCTTTTTCCCTAATATTCCTTCTGACTTTATTCAAGTCAATATTGAGATGGATAAAGGAAGTTCGGAGGAAAATACTCTCAAAGTCGTGCAAGACGTTGAACAGGCGCTATATCGGATGAATGATGAGCTGGAAGCTCAGTTGGGCTATCCAGTGGTAAAACATAGCTTTATCAATATGAACTCGCGCACTTCTTCGTTTATTTTTGCTGAGCTAACTAAAGGTGAAAATCGTGATATTGACGGCGAAGAAATTGGTGCCGCGTGGCGAGCGCAGCTGCCAGAGTTGCTGGCTGTTAAAAGCTTGAATATAAGTGCTGGCACCAATGATGCGGGTGGCAATATTTCCTTTAGGTTTACCGCCAGCGACCTTGAGCAGCTGTCTTTGGCATCAGCTGAACTTAAACAAAAACTGAGAAGTTATGAGGGTGTTTATGATGTCACTGATAATTTCTCTTCTGGCAGTCAAGAGATCAAACTAAAAATCAAACCTGAAGCGCAAGCGCTAGGGTTAACATTATCTGATCTGGCTCGTCAGGTGCGTTATGGCTTTTATGGCTATGAAGCTCAGCGGATCTTACGCAATAAAGAAGAAGTGAAAGTGATGGTGCGTTATCCACTTGAGCAGCGCCGAACAATAGGTCACTTAGAAAATATGCTGATCCGCACACCAACAGGTGAAGCGATACCGTTTGCAAGTGTGGCTCAACTTGAACTGGGCGACTCTTATTCGTCAATTACGCGAGTGGACGGTCGCCGGGCTATCACAATTACAGCCAGTGCGAATACCAGCATAGTTGAGCCTTCTAAAGTCATCTCAGAGATCCAAACGGATTTTTTACCGACATTGTCGAATAAATACCCCACGATCTCAACGGCATTAGATGGAGGGAGTGCTGATGAGCAAAACGCACTGGTGAGTTTGTTACAAGGGTTGTTTTTTGCTCTGTTCACGATTTACGCACTAATGGCTATTCCACTTAAATCATATAGCCAGCCATTGATTATTATGTCAGTGATCCCATTTGGAATGATTGGCGCATTGTTTGGTCACTTGATTCTAGGTTTAGACATGAGCGTGTTGAGCCTGTGTGGCATCGTGGCGTTAGCGGGAGTGGTGGTTAACGACTCATTAGTATTGGTCGATTTTGTTAACCGCGCACGTGCTGAAGGGCATTCAATCATTAAGGCGGCGGTGGACTCGGGCTGTTATCGTTTCAGGGCAATTATTTTAACTTCGCTGACGACCTTTGTGGGCTTAGTGCCTATTTTGCTAGAGAAAAGTTTACAAGCACAAATCGTCATCCCGATGGCGGCTTCTTTAGCTTTTGGTATTTTGTTCTCTACAACAGTGACGCTGATTTTAGTGCCGCTGCTTTATATTATTCTTGATGATATAAAGCGAACCTCACGCCGTTTCTACCAATGGTGGTGGCAGCCCAAAGGAGAAGGTGCCGCAACAACTAACCTCGAAAAGGGCTAATTTTACTACTGCTTATGACATCAAAAAGGAGGCTGCCAGCCTCCTTTTTGATAGATCAAATAAAACATCAATACGCGATCTAGTAAACAGAATTTGTTGTCAGCATTGGTTATGCTCAATGGCTCTGTTGATATTTCATGGGCGAATGATGGACTGTTTTGGCAAGATGCAAACAGTGCGCGTGAGTTATTCACTCGCTATTTGCTTTAACGCAGTACAGCAGCCAAAAAGTACGACCCTTCGGGGCGTTTAAATACTTTTATTAGGCTAAAGAACCCGTAAAAACGAAATTGATAAAGGTAAATAGACCCTAATCACCATTTATATGACCCAATCTACCGCCACGCTTGTTTATGATATCCGCGATTGTCGTTACCTTAATATTACCGGCAGGTGCACGCTGCGTTGTCAATTTTGCCCTAAACACAATGGCAGTAAACAAGTGCATCAATATCAATTAGATTTAAAGCGCCAACCCCAAGCAGAGGAAGTGATTGCACTGCTCGGTAACACCGCAGACTTTACTGAATATGTGTTTTGTGGCTATGGTGAACCAACCCTGAACTTAGCGACTTTACTCAGGGTTGCCACCGAAATAAAAGCCCGCGGAGGAAGCGTCAGAGTTAACACTGACGGACTCGGGAATGGCTTTCATCGGCGCAATATTTTACCAGAGTTGGCAACGTGTGTTGATAGCTTGTCTATTTCACTGAATGCGGACACACAAGCGGCTTACGAGCGGCATTGTCAGCCTAAACTAAGCGGTGCTTATGCAGCCTTACTTGATTTTATCAAGCTTGCACCACATTACATTGCAGATGTTCAGGTCTCGGCGATAAACGGGCTTGAAGGAGTGGATATTGAAGCTTGTCGCAACATGGTGGAAGTGACGGGGGCTCAGTTCAAGCAAAGGACGCTAGGCGTGGTTGGCTAACGAACTTCTGTTTCAAATGTAGGTTAACGGTAACCAAACACTGCGCCAAATACTCATCATGCAGCAATACTGAATTGATTACATATGTAGCTAAATTGGTATAACATGATGCACATAACAACCTTCAGAATTCACTATTGATGTTAACGCATAAATTGCCGCTTCTTATTAATGATCAAGGGATCCACTGGTCTCAACAACGTATTCTTGCTATCGCCAGCCAGATAAGCGTCTTGTTGATCTCAGTGATTGTTCTCACCAATATTGTTATCACCTTAGGTGAAAGACGCTTACAAGAAGATTGGGCAAGCCAGCGTTACAGTGAGCTGCAAGCCTTTGGTACGTTGATTGCCGATAAAGTGTCTTTTCAACAATTTAGAACTCAGATGTTTGCGACCTCTGCACGCCTTAATCGCTATCTCGAATTACCGAATCACGATAACCAACAGGAACTACAAAATCACTGGGATGTGATTGTTGATAATATCCCAGAGCTGCTTGGCATGGCGTTATATGATCCACAAGGTAAACTCAAATTTGCCAGCGGTGAGGAGTTTGGCGCTCACCCTTTACCGGCATCATTACTGGGCAGCACTCGTAATATGGGAGGGCAAGAGATCTACACTTCACCGCTCGAATTTAGCCCCATAAACGGTAAATTAGAGCCTTATTTATATCAACTTGCCTGGCTTGAAAATCCTGATCAGAGTATTAAAGGTTTTTTGGTGACGTATAACTCGATCACTCGCATGTTAAAAAACATCAAACCTGCCTACTCCAGTAAACAAACGCCGTTGATGATGCTCGACACACAAGGTTTGCTCTATTCTGGTGCGATGGCGTCACCTACCATTGGCCGCTTACCAGACACCATGGGCGGCAGTCTCAAGCAGTCATACCCAGCTTTGTGGCGTAAAATGGCCACGAGTAACTTTGGGCAATTTAATGGCGACGACGCCACCTTTGTGTATTTAAAAGTAGAGCTGACGACTCAGTATGAAACACGCCGAGAATATTACTTTCTTTCGTATGTTGAAAATGATGAGATCGCCGCGAAATTTGAACAATGGCGTAATCTTTTAATGGGTGGGGCGATCTTTCTAACACTGCTGGCGTCAATTGTTATCTACCTTACGCATGTGTACCGCTTAGCTCAGCGCTCGCGTGACTTTAGCATCGACCTTGCTAACCGACTGTTTAACACCAACGCAGGTTATATTATCGTCAATGATGTCGGCCGCGTGATCAGCGCCAATGCCATGGCAGCAACCCTGCTGTCATTAGAAAATGATGAGTTATCTGATCGCAGTCTGCAACGAATTTTACAAATGGATGAGCAAGAATATAATCAAATCATTGCTCGTTTAACCACAAGCCAACACTGGGACGGTGAGCTTTGCAATCGTGAGGCGGAGCATGTTCAAATCGCGGTGAATTTACGGCTTGAATCGGACATGGAAAATAACCAAAGCTACACGTTAGTGACCTTAACAGATATTAGCGCTTTAAAGCATAGCCAAGAGGAAGCCAGGCTTAATCGACTATTGGGCGATACGCCCACAGCAGCAGTTTTGGTCGATGCTAAAGGGGTGGTCATTAAATCAAACAGTGCATTTGATACATTAATTCAGCGCCCAGATAGCCGAAACTTACAGATCACAGATTTACTCGCTGAAGAGTTTAAACAGCAATGGCCACAGATCTCACAGCAGTTGTCCATGAAAGGGACGTGGAAAGGGCAAGTACTGTCGTCAAACCGTCATACACATGATGATTGTGTGCAGGCGACCCTTAAAGGCCACCTCGATGCTTCAGATGCACTGGAGTACATTATTTGTATCTTTGAATGCACGGAGTATCAGGTTAATAAGAATAAAGTAAACTCTGTGCCACAACGCAGTACCATCTTTAATGAGCGCCGCGATCTTGAGCGATATTTTAATAATATGAGTCAAGAGAAAAAAGACTTCTCTAGCCTTATGCTCATCGATATTGCTGCCGAAGGCATGCTCAGCCACATGAGTGATATGGCTCAATTAGAGAGTCGCCAAAAAGAGGTAGAAATTCAGCTCCTGCGCGAGTTGCCTCATCGTTACCAAATGTCTCGCTTTCAACTCGGGAAGCTGATTGTCATGTTGCCTGACACTGACTCAGATCAAGCGCATTATTTCGCCATCGAGACACTCTCAAAACTGAGAAGCAATGGCTTAGCTGAGGGGATTTGTATCGGGATCGCCGCATATCACGGCGGGCAGGCATTAGAGCAACTATTAAATAATGCAGAAATAGCCCTTAAACGGGCTAAGCAAACTGACGAGCAAAATATTTGCCAAGCGTTTACTCGTCAGGAACCTTAACGATTATTCAAGCTTTACCTCTACACTCTCAGTAGCATTAGGGGTAAAGAGCTCATCTTCAAATGGCGTTTCATCCATGTTCTTCATGCCTTTAGGTAAATCGCTTTCAACTATCTCTATGATGGTTGAGCGGTTCATTGTGATTTTATAACGAGCATATTGAGGTTCACTTTTGCCTTCTTTAAGTACCAATATTAGGTTGACCTGATAACGTCTCTCGACAGATTCATTGCTGATCTTGCCGTCATGTTCTTTATATATTTTTGCTTTTCCGCGCTCTAAATTTCGTGATAAAGGCACTAAACTGAAGTTGATCTGCTCTTGAATACGCGTATAACCGGCTAAAAATCCTTTATTATTAACCCGCGTATGGAGCCCATAATGTAAGATTTCTGTGTCGACTTTATTTTGCCGATGGCGTTTTTTTAAGATCTGGCTAACCTGAGTCGGTAGTTCTTTTTTACGTATAAAATCAATCCATACTAGCTGCTTTGCAATAGGTAGCTTGCTGGTGGTATCACGCAGCAGTCGGCTCCATCGCGGTCGACCGCGTTGAATGAGCCGCCAAAGCGCATTACGAATATCGTCTTTAAAGATCTCACGAAAACCATAAATCACCGCAAGCGTTAACACTAATGTGATGGTTACACCACTGAATACGCCTCGGGCTTTTAAAATTAAACTCGATACCACAATCATCACCATTGCTGTGGCTAAGCCTGTGGTCATTTTTTTAAGCCCAACACCTAATGGTTTTAACTCTTCTTTAAGCACAACACCTTGCTGGATTAACCGCCTCAATAAATGCATCTTATTGGCGATGCGATTAGCATCTTCCAAGGTTTTAGAGGAGTTATACTTATGTGCTTTTCGATACAGCGACTCAGCGCGGCAAAGCGCCACAACACTGTCAACCACTTCGCTATAATCACCGCTTCGAGGTGCATGGGCCAATAATTTAAGTAGCCGCTGCTCACACAGCCAAGATAAGTAATTATCCGCATTTTCAAAATAAGACTTCCACTTATCATCACTGGGTTCGTTGCGCCTAAAGCGCTTGAGTAAGTGGATCACCTGGGCGCTCAATTCTTCGAGTGAGGCGTAGAACTGTGCTAAATCTTCAATTTGCGCCAACTCTTTACTGTCGGTTTCTATGGCGACGGAAAATTGATAGGCAAACAGGTTTAAGTACAACCTAAACTCTTCAATCGTTCGTTTTTTCTGGCTAATAAAACGGCTTTGCACCAAAGGCAAATGTAAACCTGAAGAATAATAAGAGCGTCGGCCAGTAATGGCAGAGTGGTAATACTCTTCTTCATTTAAACTTTGTGGGTTAATGCCCATCTCTTTAGGTAAGAAAAAATAAAGATCGAGCCGACGACTGTCGCCCGCTTCCATTTGATGGAGAAATTTTATCGATAATGACTCTTCTTGCTTAACTCTAATCTTAGCCATAATTACCCTTTAAATGCATTTCAAAACAATAATGTTGACCTATTCCAATACGATCAGAATCTGGCATTTTCAGGTTCCACGGAGCATATATTCATTATAGGGATCACAACGGCGACATGGTGACTTTTTTCATTTCGGCAATATCAAAATACCGCTACTCGCCATCAAGTGCAATTTAACTTGCGCACATTACCTTCGCGATTTACTCACAAAAACCAAAGCGTGTCATCCATGTTCCAGCCATGTCAGCTTGCAGCTCGCTGATGTTGATAACGACTGTCTTTCGGTCGCTGATTATTTGATGATGGTTAGCTTGCATGACAAATTGCAACTGCTCTGTAGGAGATGAGGGCGATACGGCTACGTAAATTTTATGCCACTTTAATGTTTCACATAATGCCAACTGGCCCGCGACTGCTGTTAACCGTTGCTCCAAGCGTTGCCGCTCTGTTTCTGAATGGTAAATCGGGAGCAAGACAGACTGATCTTTGATTGCGATTTGATCTGGCAATGGCAAATAATGATGTAGGCTTGCGTTAAAGTGCGTTGCCAGAAAAATGACGAACATTAAGCTTAGCATCATTAATAAAGCAACCAACTTAACACTTAACGCTTTATAAGGGCTGTTGTGAATTTTAAACTTTCTCGGTTTGAGGTGTAACAGATAGCCTTGTGAGCTCACCGTCTCAATCATCGACGCATGTTTACTCCCTAAGAAGATTTTAATCTGGTTAACCGCGATGGTAATTTCTTGTACGCTAAGCGGTTGTTCTGGTGTTAAATGGCGCATCCACTGCGTTGATACAACACGCCCACGTGAAAGAATAAGTTCATTAATGACTAAAAACTCAACAGGGGATAATTGGAGTACTTGCGCAGAGTGTGTATTGACCAACTGCCTAAGTGCAACATCAAATCGAAAAGGGCCTATAAACACAGTTACCACTCACGTTGCTAAGGGTTTGTCAGTGTACTGAGTATGAGATTCTCAATCCGTGATCAAATCAACAATCATAAGCTCAATTTAGGCTTTATGAACAAAAATGTATCAATAATATCCAATTAAATGATACAGATAGATAATCGTGTTTTAAAAATGTAATGAGGTTCTGTTGGTTTTAATGGGGAATTTTTACCGCCGCTCATGCACTTCCAATTGATGCACTGCCTGATACGAAAAGCAGATCGTCAAGGCTTTTTGAGATCCCAGCAGTGAGGTGTGCTTTTGCAGAGCTGGCAACCCCTAAGTTCACACTGCTGATGTGAGATAAATTTCTGTTACGTTGTTAAGTAAAATTTTAATTTCTTTAGCGTGAGAGTGCGTCATTAGATAAAAGCTGGCTTGAGTGCATCGCTTACGGGAAATATTGGGTACACTCAACAAGTGCAGTTATTTTCATAGCAGATAAAGGACAATACGATGGGATTATTTGATTCACTAATGGGGAACGCTTCAGAGGTTGATCTTGAAGAACTGGCGCAAGAGTTAGGGCCTATCATGGCGGACAATGAATCGTTAGCGTTAGCCTATAAACTGATCCGGGATATGTTTGTGTTTACTAATAAACGGCTTATTTTAGTTGATAAACAAGGCGTGACGGGTAAAAAAGTCAGTTACCACTCGGTGCCTTACAAGTCGATTACTCACTTTGAAGTGGAAACGGCGGGCTCGTTTGATATGGATGCGGAGCTTAAACTGTGGATCTCAGGCCAAAAAGAGCCATTAGTCAAAGAGCTAAAACGTGGCACAGATGTGGTTGGCATTCAAAAAACCATCGCTAATTTTTCGTTATAAATGTTATCACAGCTAAGCTTTCTAGACTCTTAAGCTTAGCTGTGCTGGCTCCAGCGCCAGCTAGGTTTACTGAGGAGATCTTGGCCAATAATGGTTGTTTGCCCAAACTGTTTATCGAGCTCGATTAAGTTGCAATCTTCAAACTGGTTGAGTGAGTTAATCAAGCGATTAGCATGAGAGACGACCCATAATTGACAGCGCTCAGAAGCTTTCACAATTAGCCGAGAGAGCGCGGGCAGTAGATCGGGGTGTAAGCTGGTTTCAGGTTCGTTAAGTACCATTAACTCTGGGGGGCGCGGAGTTAGCAGCGCGGCGATGAGTAATAAATAGCGTAAGGTGCCGTCTGACAGCTCAGCGGCTTTGAGTGGTCTTAACAGTCCTTGTTGATGAAATTTGAGGCTGAGCATGCCATTGGACTCATATTCAATCACGACATGAGCGCCTGGAAATGCGTCACTTAATGCGCTATCGAAGGTTTCTCGATCACCGACTTCAAAAATGGTTTGAATGGCAGAGGCCAGATCTCGGCCGTCATGATGTAAAACCGGTGTACGAGTGCCTAGCTGTGGTTTACGAGCTGGGGCGTCGATGTCGCTGCGAAAGTGATCGTAAAACCGCCAAGCTCGAATGCTGTCTCGCAAGCGGATCACCTCCGGCGTACGTTCAGGGTCGGCAAGTTCAGTAAAAATACTGTCGCTATGCTGCATATGGATGTTTAAGGTTTGCCAAGCGGCGGTGTTATTTGTTTCTATGCGGCTTTTCACAAGCGCAGCGCGACGCTCAACTAACACCGTCGAGGGGCGATATGCATCACCAACCCAAATCGATTCACGTTTAATTTGCGGATCTAACCCAAATAAAGTGGTGGCATCGGGTAAGGGTAAGCCAAGCTCAATTAAATAGCTAAACTCATCGCTGGCAAAGCCGAGTTTCAAGCGTTTAACCGCCGTTCTGACGGTAGGTTCAATAGGGACTTCCCCTGCTAACATGGCACGCGAAAGGGTTTCAGGTCCAGCCCAAAAACTCGAATTCAAGCCACCTTCTTGCGCGAGTGCGTTCACAACTCCACCTTGAGCGGTTTGTGCTAGTAACCTTAATGCTTTGTATAAATTTGACTTTCCGCTACCGTTAGCGCCTGTCACTAGGTTAAGGCGTGTCAGAGTGATGGTGATATCGCGCAAAGACCGATAGTTTTTAATCGCAATAGTGGTGAGCATGCCGGTAAACTCCTTATGTGGTGAGCGGAACTGAGGAGCTAATGTGCGTCATTGATTTTGGCGGTTAACACATGATCTTGCCAGTTGCCGGCGATATGTAGATACGACTTGGCTAAACCTTCTTCTTCAAAACCTAACCTTTTGAGTAATCGCGCACTACGTTGGTTATGGGTCATGTAATTAGCCATGACTCGATGCAGATCCAACTCATTAAAAACATAATCTAATGCCGCTGATAATACCTCATGCATATAGCCTTGAGCTTGATACCGAGCCGAGACAGAGTAACCTAGATTGCAGGCTTGAAAAATACCGCGCACGATATTGGTAAAATTACAGATAGCGATGATTTCTTTAGTGTGCTTATCTAGCGCAACCAGTTTTAACGCCGATCCGTTTTGATATTGAATGGCGTTATCCGCTAATTGTTGCCGCCAATGTTCAAGGCTGTAGAAACTGTCATCTCTTATCGGCTCCCAAGGGCTAAGGTGCGCTTGATTTAGCTGATAATAATCGCGAATAAGCGGCGCATCTTCAGCGCTCAACATCACTAAGTCGGTTCTGCTGGTGCGAATAATAGGTGAGGCGATGTTGTTTGGAGTATGCATGATGAAATGCCCTGTCTTAGAGTGCGACTGAGCATAACGGCTCAGCTGGCTGATTCAATTTTGAAATCATGTGCAAAGATAGCTTTTAAAGCTTTAATATAATTACCATCAGTATTGAACTGGAGTAATTGTGCGAGCTCGTCACCTGTTGAGGTAAAGCGGTAGTAATTGAAAAAGAGCTGGCCGCTTTTAGGGGTGAGTTTAAGCTTAATATTACTGAGTGAAAAGCTAATGGCTTTTTTATTGCTCAGCAGCCCCGTTTCTAGCTCGCTCCGATGTAAAATGCCAGCTTCAATCAAGGTTAAAATACAAGAGTAGGGCAGGCCGAATTGAGATAATCCGATGTTGGTTTGTGCATTTTTTTTAAACAAATGACCTAAGCTACTGGCATGCTTAAACCCTATAATAAGCTTAAATTTGTTTTCGTCATTCACGCGCACCGACATCGCCAGCGCTTTTTCTAACATTTGTGCTTCTTTGTGAGTGAGCTGCTTTAATGTGGCGAGCGTTCGCAAACTAAAGTGGCCGGGTGTGGTGATCTCACTGGCTAAAATACGCCCCCAGAGTTCTTGCATTTTTCGGTTATGGATCTGCTCTGCCAGTTGAAAAAACTGATGTGCCCAATCGACATCAAGATCAATGCCTGTGATGTCAGAAGGGGTTTGGCTGAGCGCTATTTTATAGATAGTTTCAATATTTTCTTGATACTGTCGTCGTTGCAATTGACGGCGCTGGTGGGCTCTATCATCAATTGATGCAGTGCTTGCCTGGTAATCTTTTTCACTGCTAAGCCCGAGCATTCGTCCGAGTAAGAGTGCTTTTTTTCTGGCTGAAACATCGGATGAATTCGCGGGATCAACATTAGCACGAGTCTCGCGGTGTATTTTAGAGCATTGAGCTGTTTCAACCATTTACGGCATCCCTTGTCGTTATTATCATTGCCTTTATGCCGAACAAACCAACGATTGTCTAGCGATTTTCGGTGATAAGGTGCAAGGGATTGTGTCTGTTTCTTATCTGCACAGATCCGTGGCATGGTGCAATCAACCGCAGCTTTGGCCGCATTGTTGACCGGCAAGGCTTCACAATATATGTCGGCGTAGCAATAGATGCGACGGTTATGGTTGAGCTTCTTCGCTTTTATTTCATCTCCTAAAATAGATTCACACCCATTTAGGCTTACTGTTAACGAGTCAGTCTTACTGAAAAACGACTATAAAATTCACTTTAATCGTAAAGTATTGAGTGTGTTAACGCTTTTCTAAGTTGAAAGTTATTCACGTAAATACGCTTAAATGAAACTTATGTCGACATCAGGTTGTTAATACTTAACTGCAAGTTATTGAATTGTGAGGTTTTTCTGTTTTTTCGTGTTATTCACTTTGACTTGTTTCTGTGGTTAAATATAAACGGTATTGTAAATGTTAATGCTAATTATTCTTGTTTGCTGTATTTTGGCGGCAATTTTAGAGTGCTGGTTAACAGCAAGAATGAATAGAGAGCCGTTTCATGAAAAACATGTTTAAACATGGGAAGTTAAATTTATTAGCAATGACTGTCGCCGGTCTGTTCAGTGCTCAGGCCATGTCAGCGACGGACTCACAGGCACTCGCGGCGGCAATTGCGCAGCAAGAAAAACAACTCATGGCGTTAAAAAGCCAACTTGAAGCGCTAGCTAAGCAGCAAAAAAAACAACAATTACAAGAAAATAATTCGTCTAAAAGCACTATTCTTGCGCAAGAAAATGATGCTAATAAATTAAGTCAGTTCTCTTTTAAGTCATACGGCAGCGCGGTTTATACCAGTAATAAATATTACGACAATGTTCAAGATACTCACCCCGAACGCCGTGGTCGTTTTGATTTAGAGCGCATTGTGACTGAGTTTGGTTATCAGTTTAATGACGAGTGGGACATGGAAGTTGAAATTGAGTATGAGCATGGCGGCACCGGTGCATCGCTCGAATATGATGGCTTTGATGAGTTTGGTGAGTTTGAAACCGAAATCGAGTCTGGCGGTGAAGTGATGATAGAAAAGGCACAAATTCGTTACCGCCCAAGTGCTGCCTTTGGTGTTAAATTCGGTAACATTCATTTACCTGTGGGGCTGAGCAGCACGTTGCATAAGCCTAATCAATACCTGACTGTTCAACGCCATAAAAGTGAAGCGGCCATGTTGCCGGCGCTTTGGAATGAAAACGGGATCGGGGTATTTGGTCAAGTGGCTAATTTTCATTATCAGGCGCAGCTTGTTAGTGGATTGAATTCTGAGTATTTTCGAACATATGATTGGATAGCTTCTGGCCATCAAACACGCTTTGAGCATGTTAACGCAGATGATCTCGCCTATGTATTGCGCCTTGATTATGGCAACTTTAAAACGGGCTCAGCAGTAGGGGTATCGTACTACTACGGTAACACCAGTGGTAATCGCCATAAAACCAACAAAATCAATGTTGATGGCACAGTGAGCATTTTGTCTATTGCTGGCGCTTATGTCGAAGGCCCTTGGATCCTGCGCGGTCAATACCTCCACGGCACTTTAAGTGATGCCGACGCGATTACTCAAGCCAACAAAACCACACCGGGTTTGAAACCTGGCAACTTCGCTCAACTGGGCAGCGAGTCAGAGGCGTTTTTTGTGGAAGCGGGGGTGGATTTAAACGACTTCCTTTCCCTTCCTATCACAGTGTTTGCCAATATCGACTATTCAAATCCGCTTAAGGCCGTCGAATCTGGCATCGCCAGTAAGCGCTATGAAAACACATGGATTAGTGCCGGCATTAACTATTTTCCTATCCCCGAGATTGTCATAAAAGCTGAAGCTGGCGTGCAACAAGTGGCCGTGGCTGCTATTGAAGACTCTCAGTTTTTTGCCCTCGGTGTCGGTTACCAATTTTCGCTATAAATATTTACCCCAATCAAACTAAATTAACTTGTTTAAGTTATCAAAATGGAGTTTTCAATGAAACATTTTACTCATTCAGCGGTTGCTATCGCATTGATTTCAGTACTTGCTGCATGTGGTGGTTCAGGATCAGACAGTGCCCCAGAGCCTGAGGTTGATAATGGCTTTTCATTCGATGCCACTGAAATGGTGACCAACCTGACAGAAGACGTTATTGTTAAAGGTTACAGTGATTTAGCGGCAGAAGGCGACGCTTTGTTACTCGCCACACAAACCTTGGTTACTACGCCAACACAAGCTAACTTGCTGGCAGCTCAAGATGCATGGAAAGCGGCGCGCCAACCTTGGGAGCAAGGTGAGTCACATATCTTTGGCCCAGTAGACTCAATGGATATCGATCCTCATTTAGACAGCTGGCCATTAAACACCATTGATTTAACGACGGTGTTGTCAACAAATTCAGGTTTTGATGCTGAAACCATCAAAGGCTGGAATGATGACGTACAAGGTTTTCATACGATGGAATATTTGCTGTTTGGTGACGGTGTTGCCGACAACAGTAAAGACATTGCTGAGTTGACCGAAACCGAGCGTGATTACTTGATGGGCCTTGCGGAAGTGTTCCGTGATTACACCAAAGATCTGGATGATGCATGGCAGATAAGCCATGACTCAGGATCAGGCAAAGCGTATGGCGAGCTACTTAAAACCCCAGGCGCTGATGGCAATACATTTTACAGCTCAAACCTTGGTGTTGTTGAAGAGTTGATTAATGGCATGATTGGTATTGTTGATGAAGTGGGTAACGGTAAAATTGCCGATCCCTTTGGCGGATCAGCAAATGATGCAGACACCTCAAAGGTTGAGTCTCAGTACTCTTGGAACTCACTGACTGACTTTAGCAACAACATCATCGGCGTACGCAATGTGTACCAAGGTGAGCTAACCGGCGCAGCAGATAAGCAAGGTATTGTTGACTTTGTTGCAGCGGCAGATAAAGAACTTGCGGCGCGCGTTGGAGCCGAAATCGATAATGCGATTTTGACTATTCAAGCGATTGAAGGTAGCAATGCGATGCCGTTTCGTCAGGCCATTTCTGACGTTGAAGGCCGCAAACGCATTCAAACGGCGGTTGATGCATTGACCAAACTGCAAGAGAGCCTTGAATCAGAAGTGCTACCACTGTTAGATACATGGAAAGCATAAGCGCGTTATTTTTTAAGGCGTAGGGACACCCTATGCCTTTTTTTGACTCTTAGCGCGTTAATTTTCCTCGTATTCCAGCTTGGTAAACGCAACCGATAAGAGCCTGTGTGTGGTAAATAAAATGCAATATAAAAACGATAAGTTAGCTATAAATACCAATAAATTAAATGTGTTAGTCGTAGCGGGTATGTTGAGTTTATCGGCATGTGGTGGCAGTGGTAATGATGAGACCACGCCGAACCCAGAGCAAAAAGTCTATCCCGCTTACACCGATATTAGCGCCACAGGTGGTGATACAACGACCTATGATACATCTGAATCTGGCCATGGCTTTTCCACTCCCGCGCCCAATTTAACCGCCGCTGAGTTGGCGTTACATTTAGATGGCGATCTGGGTTTTGAAACAGCTTTTACAACAGCGCCGAATCCAAGTCATCCCGATTTAGATGGCTTAGGCCCAGTGTTTAATAATGCAGATTGTAATTCTTGTCATCAGCGTGACGGACGTAACTCTACGCCGCAAGTGGCAGCAGGTAAAACCAGGGTTAAACTAGGATCAGAAGCTGGGATCTTTTTAAGGATCAGTAAAGCTCCCGCAGAGCCCTGCCTTATCGGCACAGCGGCAAATAACTATTGCGCCCCGATCGCAGTTCCCGACTTTGGTGGGCAGTTATTTCATCGTGGTGTATTAAAAGCGCGCCCTGATTGGCAACAAAATATGTTTGTCGGCCAAGCGGATGTGTATTTGTCTTATAAAACTAAAACCGTCACATACAGCGATGGCACTTACGTGACACTAAAGCAACCAGTGTTCGAGGTGGAAAACCCATATGATGCCCCGGGTGAAACCAAAGCCAGCGCCAATGTCACGTCTAATCTATTGCAAGATGACGTACTTATGGGCCTGCGTAATGGTATGCCTGTGTTTGGTTTAGGGTTGCTTGAGGCCATTGATGAAGCGGACATTGTGGCTAACGTTGATGCCGAAGACAAGAATAATGATGGGATCTCAGGCCGCGCTAACTACGTATTTGATGCCGTAAAAGCACAAAAAGGCGATAGCCATCCAGTGTCGTTAGGTCGATTTGGCTGGAAAGCCAACACACCTAGTGTCAGAGTGCAGTCATTAGGTGCCTTACGTGGCGATATTGGGATCACCAATCCGTTATTTCCAGATGAGAGTATTCAAGGCACCGCTTTACATGACAGCTACCTTGCTCGCACAGGCTTTACCGATACGGGCGAAGGTATTGATGGCGGGCCTGAAGCCAATGCAGAGTTTAGTGATGCCGTTGTGTTTTATGTCGAAACACTCGCAGTGCCCGCACGGCGTCGCGTTAGCGACCCCGACGTTCGTGAGGGCGCGCGATTGTTTGAACAGCTCAATTGCAGCGGCTGTCACACGCCTCGTTTTGTGACTAAAGCGGCGGGCGAAATTGGCGGCACTGACATGGTAGCAGGCCATAAACAGCAAACAATTTACCCTTTCACTGACATGTTGTTGCATGATATGGGCGATGGGTTAGCGGATGGACGTCCGGACTTTCTCGCCACTGGCAGCGAGTGGCGAACGCGTCCATTGTGGGGCATAGGCTTAACCAAAACGGTCAACCCATTAGCAGGTTTTTTACATGATGGCCGAGCCGCAACACTTGAAGAAGCCATTTTATGGCACGGCGGAGAGGCGCAGCAAAGCACGAATGATTTTATGGCGCTAACAGCAAAAGAGCGAACCCAAGTGGTTGATTTCTTAATGTCTCTGTAATGTGTGATTGAAGTTTAATAAAAAGGGGATACCGTCATACGTATGCCCTTTTTTTATTTTTGTGAGGCAGGTAAAGTTAACGTATAAACACATTTTTCAGCCCGTGATCGGATTCAATTAAACGTCCGCCATTTTCGCCTATCATCAGCATTATTATCATTTTATGCGACTTATAGGAAGAACGTTGGTGAGCAATATTCTTATCATTTACTCAAGTGTCCATGGCCAAGCTCGCAAAATTAGTGCTTATCTCGCAACTAAGCTCGAAGCGTTAGATCACCAAGTGACAACAGTGAGTATTGACGATCCCATTGACTTAACTCCATTTGACAAAGTTGTGATAGGTGCCAGCATTCGCCATGGTAAACATAATCCAGCAATTTATCATTTTATTGAAGCAAACCAAGCGCAATTAGCGTCAATGGTGAGTAGTTTTTTTTCTGTCAATTTAGTTGCGCGCAAACCATTAAAAAACACACCCAGCACCAATCCTTACATGCAGGCTTTTATTGAAAAATCGGCTTGGAAACCCACATTGCTTGAGGTTTTTGCCGGCAACCTTAATTATGCAAGTTATGGCGTTATCGATAGAAGTATCATTCGTTTTATTATGTGGATGACCAAAGGGCCAACGCAAGCGGACACGAATATTGAATATACCGACTGGAAAAAAGTAGACGACTATGCTGATAGCATTGATAAGCTCTAGAGCTGAGCGGCACAATGTGTGATGCAATGAGGGGTAAAATGATTCGATTAACATTAGCTAATGCAGTGCGCTTTTTAATTGCACGTCAGCATCTTATCATTGTAATGAGCGTGACTTACCTCATTTTGACCCATGACTGGCTATTAATCGGGCGCCGTTTACGTCCTCATGCGAGCATGTGGGATTTAACACATGTTTACCTCGGGATGGCGGTTACGTTGCTGGCGATATCTTTTTCAATCACCAGTTGTATAAAAGGCAAGTGGCGTCAGTATTTCTCGTGGCTAGTGGCCGATTTTGGTCAAGTAACAACAGATCTTCGCGGTTTAATAAAAGGTCAGCGACCTGTTGCGGGAGGAAAAGGCCTTATTAGCCTGATAGAAGGTTTGGGTTTATTACTCTTACTTACTGTCGGGTTAAGCGGCATATTGTGGCTGCTTAACCAAGGCTCAAGTGCGGCATTAATGTGGCGTAGCTACCATATAGGTTTAGCTCACATACTAATGTATTTTATTGTATTACATGTCATTTGTGCAGCTTTACATCTGCTTGATTTTATAAAAAACTGACCAAAGTAAAGCACAAGCTATTGCCAGTGGACGTTTAAGTTTGAAACACAATTTTGGGACAAAAGCTTGTTTGAAACACATAGTAGAAACACAAAAGAAGCACATAAAGAAACACATAGACAGGCATAGTTAATAGCAGTTTATTGGCAGTACTACTTTTCCTCAAAGTCTATGGCTGTCCATCATCACCGGCAGTGTAGAGCTTACCGATAAAACTGGTTTAGTTATTGTAAATCATGGAGTTAAACTATCAGGAGAGAAAGTGGGACGCGACTAACCGTTGAGACGAAGTCGCT
>JAOIUG010000140.1 GCA_028223395.1 Shewanella sp. | reverse complement strand
GGCCTATATCACGCAATACCTCAACATGTGGGCGATAGAAAACCACATGACAACATTAAGGCAAATGCTGACAACCCATGTTTTTTACAGCCCCGCGTTTCAAGCTTTAATCGTTTATTTGGTGGTCGTCAGAGTTGGATTAGCGTTTATCGAACAAATGGCATTACTGGTTGGCCCAAGAGTATTGTTGAATATCGGGCTAGGTAAATATCATAAGCCGCGTTATGAACAGCGTTTATTTCTTTATTTAGACATGGTGGCATCAACCACTCACGCAGAGTCACTCGGGGATTACCGTTTTAGTCGTTTGATCCAAGACAGCTTTAGCTTATTAGCCGATACCATTGCCAATAATGAAGCTGAGATTTATCGTTATATGGGTGATGCAGTGCTGATCCATTGGCCACTTAAAGACGGTATAAAACAAGATCGCTGTTTCAATATTTACCATGAGTTTTCACAACAATTAAACTGGCAAAGATTTTATTTTGAAGAGCAATATGGTTTTGTGCCCAAGTTTAAAGCCGCTGCACATTGTGGGCAAGTCGTTGCAGCTGTTGTTGGCGTACAAAAACAAGAAATTAGTTTTTTTAGTGATGTACTCAATACTCTGGCTAGATTACAGGATCAATGCAATCCATTAGGCCAGAGGATGTTAATCTCTGGCTCATTAAAATCGCGTTTAGAATATCAAGACACTCAGTATCATTTGAATGATCTCGGTCCAATAAAACTTAAAGGGAAGCAACACTCTATTGAAGTGTTTGGGGTCACACCTAAACATAATGGATAATCAAGCCGATAGACATTTACCGGCGATATAGCGCTCTTATATAAATAAATTACTCAAGTTGTTGTAATAGTTTTTGGACTTCAAGCCCCAGAGTTCTGAATGTCACAATACGACTTGAAGTTTGACGCCAAACCAAACCTATATCGCGATACGGCGTATCACCTAAAGGATCGATAGTCACTAAGCCCGTATCATTTAAAATCCCGGCATCGATTGCCATTTGCGGTAAAAATGTCGTTCCTAATTTGCAGTCAACCATTTGCACTAAAGTATGTAAGCTCGTTGCCGCAAACGGATTAATCTTGCTACTTTCCCCTAATTGACATGCACTAACGGCATGACCAGTAATACAGTGCTCTGCTTGCAGTAAAAAAATACTTTCATCGGGCAGATCTTTATAATTAACAGGCTCTGACAGCACATTTGTTAATCCTTGATGTACAACCATTTTAAAAGGATCAATACCCACTTTCATACTATGGTAGCCACTCGTATCCACCGGTAATGCAAGTAATAGTAAATCCAATTCCCCTTTGCCTAATGCATCGACTAAACGATCTGTTGTGTCTTCTTTTAGTAATAATGTCAGATCGGGGTAAACATTCTTACAATGTTGCACCACTCGACTTAATAAAAAAGGGGCAATGGTAGGAATACACCCTAACCGGATCTCTCCGGTCATCGGCTCACCTTGGTGTTTAACTAGTTCAACTAAATCATCAACATCAGTCAACAATTTTCGAGAACGTAACACAACCTCCTCCCCGATAGCGGTAAAAATAAAAGACTTATGATCGCGTTCAATTAATTGATGCCCCAATTGCTCTTCTAAATTCTGAATACCGCTCGAAAGTGTTGATTGGCTAACATAACAAATTTTAGCCGCACGATTAAAATTCTTTTCTTGGTGTAGGTTAACTAAATAGAACAAGTTTTTTAGACTAGGCAGGTGTTTCATAACACAGGTCACCACTGGCAGATGATATTGAATCGGTCATTTTCACCCTAACACAGATTAAAGCCGTCATCTTGAAATAAAGTGTGAGCTATTGTGAATAGGTGTTGCAATAAAAAAGCGCTGCTCACAACGTAAGCAGCGCTTTTTTATTTAAATCAAGGTTTATGCTTTAGACTCAAGGTATTGCTTTAGTCTTTGCAAGTCATCGGCACCATGGTTAACAATTTCATTTAACCAAACAGTATGTTGTTCTGCCCAAGCGGCTTCTTCACCATGCTGTAATAATTGCGCAAACTGCTGAATACGCTTTAAACCAACAGAACCGGCAGCGCCTTTGAACTTATGCGCTTCACTGCACAACGTGTCTTTGTCGTTTGCTTG
>JAOIUG010000137.1 GCA_028223395.1 Shewanella sp. | reverse complement strand
ATACCGATAATTGCCGCGGCCTCTAGTATTAAGTTTGCGTTAGATGACATAGCGGCAAAATTTGAAGAAGATACCGGTGCCAAAGTGCGGATAACTTACGGTTCATCTGGCAATTTTGTTGCTCAGATAAAACACGGCGCACCGTTTGAGTTGTTTTTATCAGCCGATGAGCGCTACACCAAGCAGCTCAGCGACGCAGCTAAGACACAAGGTAATGGAGTCGTATATGCCGTGGGTAAATTGGTATTAGCTGCCCCCCACGCATTCACCACTTAGGCTTGATGGTCAATTGCAAGGGCTGAAAAAGCTACTTAGCCATCACCAATTAACACGCTTTGTTATTGCCAATCCAGAGCACGCCCCTTACGGCGAGCGCGCTCAAGAGGTGTTGACCCATTTAGGCTTGTGGCACAGTATTCAACCGCACCTTGTGTTTGGTGAAAACGTCTCTCAAGCGGCTCAGTTTACGTTAAGCGGCTCAACGCAGGGCGGCATTATCGCATTGTCTCTCGCCTCTTCAGAGCGGTTTAGGCGCCGTGCAAATTATGTGGTTATCCCACAATCGCTATACACACCGCTGAAACAGCGTATGGTGTTAACGCTGAAAGCAGGGCCAACGGCTGAACATTTTTATCGTTATATCCAAACTGCTCCTGCGCAGCAGATCTTTGCTAAATATGGATTTGGCCGTGCAGAGCACTCAACCCTATGATGACAGTGCGTGATGCAATCGTGCGCTAAAGTAAAACACTAAAACGGGCAATACATGGATTGGCAAGCACTTTGGTTATCGGCCAAGTTGAGCACAGTGACAGTGGTGATCTTAATACCAATGGCGATTTTGGCTGGACGTTTTTTAGCGTATCGTCACTTTAAAGGTAAGTCATGGGTTGAAGCATTAGTGATGGTGCCTTTGGTATTACCCCCAACGGTAATAGGGTACTACTTACTCGTCGGTCTGGGCAGCGAATCTTGGCTTGGCCAAGTGTTGGCAAAGTTATTGGGGCATCAGCTGGTGTTCCACTTTTCAGGCCTGGTGGTTGCCTCCATTTTGATCAATATTCCTTTTGCTATTCAACCGATTCAACGCGCTTTTGAGGCCGTGCCAGAAGATGTGCGTGACGCGGCAGCTTGCTGTGGAATGAGCCGATTTAATGTTTTGCTCAAAATTGAGTTACCGATGGTGTGGCCGGGTGTCTTAACCGCAATGGTATTGTGTTTTTCTCATGTATTAGGTGAATTTGGCGTTGTACTGATGATGGGGGGCAATATCACGGGTGAGACAAAAACGATTGCTATTTCAATATACGACAGCGTTCAAGCGTTTGATTTTGCTAGCGCTGGGAATATGTCTTTAATTTTATAGCGTTGACGACGAGCTTGTCGCGTCGAGTGGGAGGGCATCATGTCGCAAACCGTCGCTGATCTGTACTGCCGCATTAAGCAAACCGATCCAATTAGCTTAGATGCTGAGTTTACTTGCAAAGCGGGTGAGGTACTGGCTGTTGTTGGGCCTTCAGGTGGCGGAAAATCTACGCTGTTACGTATAATTGCCGGCCTTAGCAAGCCTCAAACTGGCGAGATCCGCTATGGTGATCAGACTTGGTTTTGTCGTGACAAGAGCATTGAGTTGTCGCCGCAGCAAAGGCATTTGGGTTATGTGCCGCAACATTTTGGTTTATTCCCTCACTTTACCGCTTTAGAAAATGTCACCGCAGCGTTAGGTCATATTGCTAAATCAAAGCGTATGTTAAGAGCTAAAGAGTGGCTGGAACGTGTGAATCTTCAAGGGTTGCCAGACAGGCTGCCGGCCAACTTGTCGGGCGGGCAAAGGCAGCGTGTTGCACTTGCTCGAGCGTTAGCACGGGAGCCTTCAGTATTACTGCTTGATGAACCTTTTTCAGCCGTTGATCGTGAAACTCGTGAACGCTTATACTTGGAATTGGCGCGTTTAAAAGAGCAACTCGCTATTCCAGTGATTATGGTCACACACGATCTTAATGAAGCACTTTTACTGGCAGATAGCATGATTTTAATTAGCCAAGGTAAAATGCTACAGCAAGGGCGACCAAGAGAAGTGCTCACGCGTCCACGTAATGAGGCGGTTGCAAAGCAAATGGGATTGCGCAATATCTTTAATGCTGATGTGGTTGCTCAAGATGAAGTGCGGCAGATCACCTGGCTTAAATTTGGTGATTATCTCATCGCCAGTCATTATTGTGACGACTTAGCAGTAGGAGCTGCGGTG
>JAOIUG010000136.1 GCA_028223395.1 Shewanella sp. | reverse complement strand
TTTTTTCTGTTGCTGGATAGTATCTATACTTTTTGTTATTACATTCAAACTCAACTTTAAAGTCCATAACAGGGTTAGAAAATTGGCACATTTTCTTCAAATCATCTAGACGTTCAGCGGTTAAATACTCCTGACTGTAGATTTGAGTTAGCTTAGCCATGAGTGTTTCTGTATCATTTATTAAGGTAAAGTTATAATGAATGCTATCAAAATCATTGTTGACGTGGCTAGTGATCAATGTTGGCTGTTGTTTGAGAACTTGGGCTATTTTCATAAAACCCGTTCGATATTTCAATGTTCCGAATGCTGTTTCATAAAAGTTTATACTTCGTCCTGAGTATCCGAAAGGTAAATCTGTGAGTAGGAATATACAATAATTCTGGCGCTTGGCCTTTATTAATTCTCTTACAAAAAGACCTTTATCATCAATAATTATTGGTTTGAAATCAGTATCGAAAGCCGTTGCACACTGTTTGGCGAGTGTTTGATCAAAACTCTGTTTGGTCATTATAAATCTTGCACCGGCATAATCATAATGTTTCACCATAAAATAGGGGATGGTGAAGTAAAAACCTTGATGAAATAAGAAAAATAGATTTGTTTCAGGTTTATCCTTACCTAATCCGGTAACATTCATATCGGTTATAATTTTGCTGCTTTTGTTTTCTTTAATAAACTCAGAATGTAATTTACGGTATTTCAACCAATGCTGTAATTGTTGTGTTGGGTCTTTAGATACTCCCAAGATATTCAATGAATAAAGATAGTGTGCTTGTCTAATATTTTCTTGTAATGAATATGACTTCATGAAAAAGGGACCTATAATTCATAAGAGATCCCTAAATTTGGATCACGTAATAATCGATTTTAGAAAGGCGTGCTACAACCGATGCCAACTTCCCATGCATGCTCTACACGAGATTCTAATTCTTGAATTTCAGCTAGTTCTACTTCTTGAATTTCTACTTGTTCTGTTTGTTCTGTCATTTTTTATTCACCTTTGTTAGTTAATTGTTAACCTCCTGTTAACGAGTTTGAGTTTGCAATGAAATTTTTTATAAGTCAACTATTTTTGATGGAAATTAATAAACGGGCCCACGGCAAGATCATTATGAATTGAACTTTTATCAGAAGCAGTGATCAGATCTGTACACAATACTTTTTTGGTCGTTTTTAATGAGCCCCAGGGCGGGATCGCACTTTGTCAGCGGATATGATCTAATAGTGTTAAACTAATCGCTACGTAATCACATTGAATCTCATGAACACTTATCAGTCGTCGAGGATACTCGCTCTGACATAAACCAGAAACATGATCTCATTGACGTTATTTTCCTTGTTATCAGCGCCATTTCATCTGGGTGTGAAGGCTATCAAGGTATTGAATTTTATGGTGAAGTAGAATAACTAAGACACCCAAGATTGTTTACCTTTGTTTAATGGTGAGCCCTCTAGAAGCGGCTCAAACAGTGCGCTACCAGCACACAGATATGCTCGGTACGCCTGTGATGGAAGCCGACGAAGTGGGAAATGTAATTAGTCGCAGTGTATATGAGCCATTTGGTAAACGCCTTGGTGGTGAGAAAAAGGGCATAGGGTATACTGGGCATCTGCAAGATACCGAACTTGGGTTAACCTATATGCAGGCACGATACTATGATCCACTTATCGGCCGTTTTTACTCGAATGATCCTGTTGGTTTTACTGGTGAAGTTGATACATTTAATCGTTATTCATACGTGGCAAATAACCCTTATAAATATGTAGATCCTCCCGGTGAAGTAAAAATTAATATTTCTTTAAATGCACAATTTGCTGCGGGAATCGGTTGGCAGGCAGGAGGAACGCTATCAATTGATACTACTTATGGTGAAATATCATTAACGGGAACTGGTGGTGTTAGAGCAGGTGCAACGGCAGGTGTTGGTGGCGGAATAACGGTTACTGATAGTGTCAAAATGGGCAACCAAGCATCTTTAACTGGTTCTGTTAATGCTGATATTGGTTTGGTTGCAGTGACAGGTAAAGCAGATTTAGTTGCTGGTCAAGTATCAACCGCGCATGATGGCGTTAAAAATGTATCTAATGGTGGCAAAATGGATGCTGCTGTCGGTCTTAAAAAGGGGGTTCAAGTTAGTACTAAAGTTGGTGTTAGTGCTGGTGTTGATGTAACTGGTTCCGCTACCCTTTCGATCCCTGACACAATCAACAATGCAGCAAATGCGGTACAAAGCGGCCGCGAGGCGTTGGATAAAGCTATTAGCAGTTGTTCGGGGGATCCAGGAAAGTGTTAGAATGT
>JAOIUG010000135.1 GCA_028223395.1 Shewanella sp. | reverse complement strand
TGATTGATTTTGATACAGCTCGCAAGAATGCTAGGTGGAGAGCTAGTGTACGAGCTAACGGCTGGTAAATTGCAAAGTGCTGCTACCGACAAAGTATTGGCTCGTATTACAGAGTACGCCAAAGATAAAGGTTATGATAAAAAAATCACTGATGTGCTCAGTGATATGCACCAAAGTGAAACCAATGGCACCCCCTTTCCCCATAGTGATAAAGTCAATGTTAGCCGTAATCCTAATCTAGATAACTTACCTCCTGGCTACGAAGTCTTACCCGATGGTCGTATTCGTGGTTCTGGCGGCGGTATTGCAAAAGACTCTAACTATAAAACACCTGATGGGGATGTTATCTTTCAGCGGGAAACGGGCAGCTATTACTATATTAAGGCCGATGGCACCCTGCAATCTGTTGGCTCTCCCAGAGATACTGGTGACTATCTAAAGTATGATAATGTATGGGCGCCAGGAGTACGCCCGGTAGACCGAGGCCGGCAAATTCAGGCGGAACTCGCTAAAACGGAGTACCAGCAGTGGGGCAACACTGATTTCTATGAAATTGTAGACCCTGTTACAGGTCAGTCTAAAAAAGTCGTAGC
This sequence comes from Shewanella sp., assembly GCA_028223395.1. Classification (GTDB taxonomy): domain Bacteria; phylum Pseudomonadota; class Gammaproteobacteria; order Enterobacterales; family Shewanellaceae; genus Shewanella. The sequence continues at coordinate 1,713 of JAOIUG010000135.1, read as the reverse complement.
GCAAAACTTTCCGCTGATTGACTTTGAGCTTGATGGCATGGTGGTGAGCTTAAAAACGATCAATACCATCGGCACACGCTGGCTAACAGATATGGACTACCACATGCGTGATTTAGCAAACAGAGGGATTTGGTCGGATGGTGTGCTGGTGCCCTCAAGCAATAGAATTTTAGATATTCGGGTGCAACCGGGTGGGTTAGCTGATACCAGTAAATTAGAGTCCATGGCCGTGAAGCATGGTATTACTATTAAAATTTCGGAGTATGGTAATTAATGAGTTTGAGATTAGATATTATTTTAAGCGGTGAGCAGTTACTCAAGCCGGGGGCTGTGTGGGACGCTTTGGGGTTAGATGCTGATATTGTAGCGCTTACCCCACAACCTGTGCGGGATATGTATATTGACAAGAAAATCACTGGAATTAGCGATTATTTATCGGCGGCCAAAGATCAAATGTCGTTTGCGCTTGGGTTTGGTAATGCGCACCTGCCAGTGCGACCAGACATGCGTTTTAACCAGCATACTGATTTTAGTTACGCTAAGGTGTCGGTATGTGATTTAGATGAGTTAATTGCCCACCGTACCAAGTGGCTGAGCCATATTTTTGAACATCCTGGATTCATCTACGCGCAAGTATCTAATACTGAATATAAGCGTAGGCAGATGATGACCAGTATTCAACAGTTTGAGGTAGAGGGCATTGCCCATAGTCACCTGCCGAAAAAACACAATGGCTTTCCGCCACCCATAGGTGAAGAGATCGTCGATGTTGCTCATAATCCAGGGCGCTTTGAGCGCAGAAAAGGTTTTGAAGCTGCTGTGGCGGCTGAGATGTGGTTAGGTCCGCGCTTTTTTGAGTTAACTAACTTGAGTAAGCAACAGCTTGAGGAGAGTGATTTTGAGGTTAACACCCAAGGGGAAGTGCTGCACTTAACAACCTATGACAAACCTTTCGACTGCGCTGATGGCGAGCAGGGGCAAATTCAGCATAGGCTATGGCAGCTACTTTATGGCAATGACGAAAAGTAAATATTATGAAGGATAAAGGGGTCAGGGATAGGGATAAAGAGGTCAGAGCCTGACGGATCCCCACGAATTTAATAGCATGTTTGTGGCTCCCGAACTAAGCCTTGTAGTGTTTTGATTGCTACCTGCCAATGCAATTTCAACAGCTTCAAGTTCCTATCTTTATAAGCTCTCAAGCCTATGAACTGGTTTGAGAGTACGTTGCGGTGCTTTATTGAGTTAGCTTGATATTGCCAGTGTTTACCAGCAGCTTTCACCGCTAATCCTAAAAGATAAAGCACATGTCGCTAGTAACCAAGGTTCTTTTTCTCGCTCGGCACTCGTACGAGACTGCTTACTACGCCTGCTTTTATCACCTGTTGCGGTTCTATCTTTTCGTCCTTTAGGATCGCGTTTAAAGATAACTAAACGAGAGCTGAAAGAAGTCTGCTCACCTAAAAGATATACGCCAAGATTTTTGGCTACAGAGCTTGCTTGAGCGTAAAGCTTTTTGACTGGATACAGCCTAGCTACATAGCCACCCATAGTTAATGGCATCAATCGCGACCTCCTACTATGCTTGATTTGAGCATTGAACAAGGAGGTCGGCATGCCACGCCCAAGACGAACCCTCATTAGCATCGAACTCTTTATTTGGTAAGCAGGCCCTATTACCACTCTTGTAGCCGTGTGGTTCGGCGCGCACGC
>JAOIUG010000134.1 GCA_028223395.1 Shewanella sp. | reverse complement strand
CCATGAGCAAGCCTTTTTAAATACCCAAGCTAAGCTCGAGGAAATAAAGCGTAAATTTGGTGAGTCACCACTGCATTTTATTGAAGTGCCCACCGCTAAAGTAGCGATTCAAGATGCAGTTAAGAGCTATTTGTTCAATACTCAAGTCGTGACTTTACCTTCTGGTGAAATGGCGATTATCGCGCCAACTCACTGTCAAGAAAACCCAGCGGTCCATGCTTACTTAAATGAACTTGTGACGTTAGGTTCGCCTATCAAACAAGTGCACTACTTTGATGTAAAGCAAAGCATGCAAAATGGTGGCGGCCCAGCTTGTTTGCGTCTTCGCGTGGCAATGAATCAAGCTGAAGTGGCCGCTGTTAACCAAAACACTATGATGAACGATGCATTGTTTGCACGCCTTAACCAATGGGTAGATAAACACTACCGTGATCGATTAACGGTTGCAGATCTAGCCGATCCTCAACTGGTGATTGAATCACGCACCGCACTGGATGAACTAACGCAAATCATGAAGCTTGGCAGTGTTTATCAGTTCCAAAGGTAAGCGCTTTACCTTATAGCAAACACTGTAAACCCAAAAATGCCGCTAATTTAGCGGCATTTGATTTTTACGTTTAGTTGAGTTTCATTTAGGTAAGTTAACCATTATCTCGCACAGCTAAAGAATAGCTCACCGGTTCACCCTCCGGTGTTTTAACCGTAATTAACAATGTACCCTCCGCCTTTTTATTGGGAGCGGACTCTCTACTCACCAAAAACTCAAAAAGTAACGGTTTATTGGAAATATTACTGCCTATTGTATATGACTGTGAGGTACTCGATAATTCTCCGTTATCAGTACTTGCAGTTATCGTTGTCCCAAACGGTAAAGTATTGTTATTGGCATCTGATAGGAACAGATACACTGTTTTTGACGATAATCCAATATCAACGTCGGGCGTCCTAGAGTCATTGTCGTCATCGACCAACACAGACTGTAAATCTATCGTTGCTGCGGCTGTTATATCGTTAACGTCGACATCAACCGCGCGACCAAAGTTCTCTATATCAACAAGGCGACCAAAAGGAACTGAACCTGACATCACAATCGTCGTATTACGAAATACGTTCAGTTGGGATTGGAAGTTACCTGTTCCGGTATCGGTACAATCAGCTTCAGCGCCTGCTGCACATAGCAGTCCTGTGTATTTACCATCACCTTCGTTAAAGACTTGGTCTGCATTATAATCGATAAACTCTTCATTGACTGAACCTGCAGGCTTTGCATCAAGTACTGCATCACCGATGAAGCGAGCCTTATCTCGATAACGTCCATCTTCGTTATGATCGGTGAAGGCTTCGGATAAATCTAAGAAGAATTCCCCACGGTCAAGCCCATTACCGTTTAAGTCAACAAAGCTTTCTTCTCCGATTGCATATGCAGTAATTGTTACTCTGCCTGGTCGAGGCTCTGGAATGATAGAGTTAACACCACTCACATATTTACTATAATTATTACCGATACACGGTGGTGTGGTTAACGATTTGACGCCATCATTGTAACCTCCATTTGGACAAATGATCGCAGTCCCTCTAAATGGCCTAGCATCTTGGCTACGCCATTCAACAGAACATGCTCCATTAGGCGTATCAGCGTCTTTTGAACCTGTAACACAAGAGCCATCAATCGCTCCGCCTTCGGTTCTGAAGGTAATGGTTGTTCCTTCAGGCACAAGATTATTGAAATGATCCGCAGCTAAAGCATTGACTGCCACAGTCTTATTATCAAAATTCCACCCTTCAGGGTTACCTATATCGGTTGATAACGAGAAGCTGTCATTATCAACAATGCCTGTGGTAACCACCAATTCATCTGAAGTATTTGAAATAACAGCGTTATGGCCGCTACTTTTACTCTCAGACCACAGTGCAAACACTTTAACCGATGTCGGGACGTCACCAGAGTGAACGGTCACCGACACATCGCCAGCAGCGTTGGTATAACCCACCGCATATTTATTTGCTAAGGTGATATCAGCAGGATACTGTGCATCACCAAGCTGAGGCATATTACTGCACTTTAGGTAATCCTCTGCGAGTGGTGATGGGCTTAATGTCATCGAACCGACATCGGTGCTTAGTTCAAAACAGACAAGCTCATTTGGCGCGGCTTGATTGGATTCATCGAGTAATTTAAAGCTAACGACTGATGTTTCGCTTCGAGAGCCTGTCCCTGTAACGCCTCCCGTACCTCGTAGCGCTAACAGTTTAGGCGTTGAAGATACATACTCAATCGCGCCAACAGCAACGGCATCAATGGTCACACTCGTAGAGTCTGACACGCTACTGCCACCAGTCACTGCTGTTACAGTGATAACATCTTGTCCTTCACAACCTGCTGCGC
>JAOIUG010000133.1 GCA_028223395.1 Shewanella sp. | reverse complement strand
TCTTACACATGCCATTATCACGTATCTGCTTAGTTACTTTGTTAACGGCTTTGCCAGCCTGTACTGATCCCTCGCAGTGGACATTATTTTATTATTCCGATGCAGCAACACAAGCAAACATCCCACCTTCCAAAGACGCAATTAGTGGCTATTATGCCACGCTGGAGCAATGCCGCGCGAAAGGCAATGGCTTACTACGACTCAATCGTGATAATAATGCGACTTATGTATGCGGCCACTTATGTGTTGTTAAAGCGAATGCTTTAAGCTGTGAGCATGTTGCACTACCTAAGCATTAGGAGCTGCGCTTATTTTTCAAGGTTAGAGCCTTGTTTAGGCATAAAATACAACTATGACCTCCGCTAACGGCTGCTCGCAATGATCGACTCGAGTAAGCGTTACGGTATTAAAGAGTAAACAGATGAAGCTACATGCGATAAAGCTAGATCGTGAAACATTAAGTTTATCGGTACTTGCCGATGTTGATTTTGAACAATTTGAACAATTTGCACTTCCGTTTATTAACGCCATAGACTGTCGATTAATAGAGAAGCAGTGGGGAGCTGATAGACATCAATGGTTATTAGAATTTGAAGGCTCCCAGCTGCAACTGCATTATGAATTTTATGGTGACATTTGCTGGCTTTCAACCGAGCGAGAAGATGAATTTGAAGTTCTTATCTATTTAGCTGGGTTGATGAAACCCTACGTAGATTAATTAGCCACACCTATTAGCTAGAGCAGTCACAATGAATAGAGTAACCCCGAACAACGCCGCGAGTCAGCAAACAGATCTCGACTCTGCTTTTCACTATCAAGCGCTAACGCCTGATCTTATTTTAACGGCAATTGAAACCTTAGGCATTTACCCTGAGACAGGTTTGCTCGCATTAAACAGCTATGAGAATCGCGTTTATCAGTTTCGTTGCGATAGAGGCCAGCGTTACGTGGTAAAATTTTATCGCCCAGCCCGTTGGAGTGATCAGCAGATCCAAGAGGAGCACGACTTCTCTGCCGCACTTGTCGAGCAAGAAGTTCCTATCGCGAGCCCTGTTATAATTGATGGTCGAACATTACACCAATACCAGGGGTTTCGATTTGCGATATTTCCCTCAATGGGTGGCCGTGCTTTTGAAGTCGATAATTTAGATCAACTTGAGTCTGTTGGGCGCTTCATTGGAAGGATCCATCAGTTTTCAGCGCAAACGACGTTTGTTCATCGCGATACTTTATCACCGCAATTATTAGGTCATGAGTCGTTAACTTGGTTAAAAGAGTCAGGACATGTCCCTGCAAGCCTTGCTTTACCTTACTTTACTATCGTAGAGCAGATCCTCGAAAAGTCTTGCGCTATGTGGCAACCACAAGCTCACCGCCATATTCGGCTTCATGGTGACTTACACCCAAGCAATATATTGTGGACACCAGATGGCCCAGGTTTTGTTGACTTAGATGACGCTAAAACCGGACCAGCAGTGCAAGATCTATGGATGATGCTGGCTGGGGACAAGCCGCAACAAATTTTACAGCTGGAAGTACTGCTTGAGGCTTACGAAGAGTTCTGTCATTTTGATCCTAAAGAGTTACAACTTATCGAGCCTTTAAGAGCAATGCGAATGTTACATTACAATGCATGGCTAAGCCGTCGCTGGGCTGATCCTGCCTTCCCCATGAATTTCCCATGGTTCGCCGAAGAAAAGTATTGGGAACAACAAATTTTAGCCTTTAAAGAACAATTAGCAGCGCTTGATGAACCTGCATTAAGTTTAACGCCGCAATATTAAGTTAAGCAGCATCATGACTATTATGTGATGACACTCATTTTGTAACAGAAAAAGCAACTAATGAACTTGAGCTCAGATGAAAAGAATATTATGTTGTGACTAAAATCATTTAAAGATATACCAACAAGCATCAACGAAGGAATGAACATGAAGAAAGTACTACTTGTCGCTCTCGCATTTTTAGCAACACCTATGATGGCATTAGCGGCTAACTATCAAGAAGGTGTCAATTACACCGTTGTGAGTAAAGGTCCCGGGACCGCAAAGCCAGAAGTTGCTGAGTTCTTTTCTTTTTATTGCCCGCATTGTTATAACTTTGCCAAAATGCAAATCCCTGCAATAAAAGCGAACCTGGATGACGGCATTACTTTTAAGCAAAAGCATGTCGACTTTATTGGCCGCGAAATGGGCGCTGAAATGTCACGCGCCTTCGCTGTCGCGCATCAATTAAAAGTTGAAGATAAAATGGAGACGGCAATATTTTCAGCTATTCATGATAAAAAGCAACATTTCACTAATAGAGATGACGTGAAGGCGTTATTTGTCGCTAATGGTGTGGACGGGAAAGCATTTGATGCCGCCGCCAACTCTTTTATGGTCAGCGCGCAAA
>JAOIUG010000132.1 GCA_028223395.1 Shewanella sp. | reverse complement strand
AGAACGTCGTGGCGTTATTCAATCAGACCGAGATTGGACTATTCCAGGTGCAAGTTCATTTATTCCAAACGGCTCATTAGGCGGAATGGTGAAAGATGACAGTGGTAACTGGGTAGATCGCAAAGAAAGTTACGATTACACTCAAGATAGCTTCTATCAAACGCCAAGTAAGCGCTACAGCTTATTCGCCAACATGACCCAAGAACTGGGTGATGATTTAGTGTTAACGGGTGATATTCTTTATACCAAGCGTAAATCTAACCAGCAGTTAGCGGCGCAGCCAGCCAACATAGACCTTGATGTTTGTAAAGCAGGTCAAGATGCATCAACTTGTCTAGTACTTGATAATGACATGATAGCAGCAGGTATAAAAGCAAACAATAAAGGCAAAGTTAACTACAGAAAGCGTATGAATGATGTTGGTCCGCGTGTTTATACTCAAGATACGGATACATTACGTGCCTCTGTTGCGTTAGCGGGTTCTATAGATGTTAATACAGGCATGGATTGGGATATTGCTTACACATACGGCAAAAATAAAGCAAAAACTGCTGTTGAAAACTCCATCAACGCCGGGATCATGACTCAAGCCATTTATGACAATTCACAACCTTGGTTTACAGGCAAACCAATGACAGATCAAAGCCTACTGAACAGCGTCAGTTATTTGCAAGATGCTGATGGTGGCAATGAACAACACGTGCTATCGGCTGGTATCAGTGGTGAACTGTTCGACTTAGATGCCGGCGCAGTCGCCTTTGCGGTGGGTACGGAATATCGCTATGAAAGTGGCTACTTCAACCCCGATCCTGTTGTAGTGGCAGGTCAAAGCACCGCGGCGCAGCAAGATCCAACTGATGGTAATTACAACGTCATTTCAGTGTTCCAAGAAGTGAGCGTGCCCTTTACTGATAAATTAACCGGTGAATTTGCACTGCGTTTTGATGATTACTCCACCTTTGGCAACGCCTCGACATGGAAAATCGGCCTGACCTATGAAGCGACTGACGATTTAATGCTACGTGCTGTTGCTGCTACAGGGTTTCGTGCGCCCAGCGTAAGTGAGCTTTACGCAGGTAATTCAGGTTCATTCGATTACTTGACCGATCCTTGGGGCAATGAAAAAGATCCACAGATCAAAGTGAATAGAACGTCTGATGAAAATTTAAAACCTGAAGAGTCAGAGTCTTATACTGCTGGTGTCGTTTACTCTCCGAGCTACGTTGATGGCATGTCGTTAACCCTCGATTACTGGCGCATCAAGGTAGACAATGCCATCGCACGTAAAGACACACAAGATGGTATAAATAAATGTTTTGCGTTCCAGCAAAAAGGCACAGGGACAGATCAGACGTGTAAAGAGCTCAGTATTGGCGCAAACGGCGACTTGTCTAATTTAACGAATGCACTGACAAATGTGGGCTACCAAGACACCAGTGGGATAGATTTTAATCTAGCCTACAGCTTTGAAGTGCTTAATCTAGAGTGGACCGTGGCGAACGACACAACTTACCTATTGGACTTTGAACAAGACAACATTGACTACACCGATACTATTGACGGTAACTTTGGTGCTTATGCGAAAGTACGTAATAACTTTAGCATTAAAGCAGGCCAAGATGAGTGGAATGTCATGTACTTCAACCGTTATATCGGTGCAATGGATGATATAGATGATAGAAGTGGCGATATTTATAAAACTGACGCTGTGCTTTATCATAATGTATCAGGCACTTACTATATAAATGACAGCTGGATGCTAACCGCAGGTGTGAAAAACTTGACTGATGAAGATCCATCAAAAGTATCTAACGGTAGTGATGGCGGTACAATCCCAGAAGTGTATGACACCATTGGTCGTCAATACTTTGCGGGAGTCACTGTAACGTTCTAATACTAAAGCTCTATTAGTGGTAAAAAAAAGCGCCTGAAGGCGCTTTTTTTATTATGTGCTGTTTTGTCCTGGGCGACATAAGCCGAGTTGCCAGCGTTAGCCCACACCTTGTTGCGCTGACTTAATTTGGATCAGCTCAATTTTATAACCATCAGGATCTTCAACAAATGCGATTTCAGTGGTGCCACCTGCGACAGGGCCTGCTGGACGAATAACCTTGCCACCGGCATTCGCAATCGCCTCACAACGGGCATATATATCTTCTTCGCCAATGGCGATATGGCCAAAAGCATCGCCCATTGTATAAGCGTCAGTCCCCCAGTTATAAGTCAGTTCAATAACCGCGCCGCCCAGTGCTTCTTCAGCATAACCAACAAAAGCTAACGTATATTTGTACTGTTTGTTTTCACTTTTTCTTAGCAGTTTCATTCCCATTACTTGCGTATAAAATGCAATGCTTTTTTCCAAATCACCAACACGTAGCATGGTATGTAGTAGTTGTGCCATTATGT
>JAOIUG010000131.1 GCA_028223395.1 Shewanella sp. | reverse complement strand
TATTGGTGATCACTCCACGTATAAGCTTAATGCGGCTCCAATACCCCAGATCTATTGCATAGCACTTTGCCAGCTGATTGATCATTTTTTGGTTGCGCCACAAAATGATCGCCATGTCGAGCACCGCCAGTGGGCTCGCAGCCAGTAATAAAGCTGACTCTTTGGCAAAACGCCTCACTATTTTTTTTGCTGCTAAGTCTCTGTCAACTAACACACATTGTTCAAACAAAAGTAGTTTTTCTGCATCGTTATGCTCATCACTGATCTGCTGTAAATATGGCTGCTGTATTTGATGCGGCCATTGAGCCAATAATGGTTGAATAAAAGGATCCGCTTCGCCCATTTGCACGCTGTTTAGCAAACGTGTGCCCGTTGTCTGGGTGTCTTGTACATGTTTAAAGCGTTTAAGCTTTCGCCATTCAATGATTGTCACTTTTACCGACCAACAGATCACTAACCCCATAACTCCAACATACAACCCAAACAACCAAGGGCTTTGAGTATAAGCGGCATAAAGGCTCTGGCCTGTTTCCACTAACGCGATAAGCACTATTCCAAGTAAACAGGCTTTGCCTAAGCGTCCTTTATGACTGGCAGCTTTAGTAGGGCTGCGATTGAGTGTCAGTTCATCGAAAGTGGCGAGTGATTGTTCAAGTGACTCTGCCGTAACATGCTCTGTTTCAGTAAAGGGCGTATCCGCGCTAAATTGTGCTGCAGGTGCAATATCGACGCTGTTATCTTCTTCCGATGTTTCAAAGCGTTGCTGCTGTTTAATTGCACTGTTTTTTGTGTCCATAATCGTCACTTTAATTTATCACCAATCAAATATTGCAATAGATGATCCAATCTAATGTGTTCAAAATCGGCATGCTGAGCGTGTTTAGTGCTGATTTTACGTGGAGCGAAATTAACAAAATTGAAGCCTTGCTGCTGCCAGAAATCGGCTGGAGGTAATGACTTGGGTACTTCTCCGGGATATAAAGTAACACTTTGCTGTTCGGCCAACGATACGCCTTTGACGACTTCAATGTCATCATCACCTTGCGTCACCATGCCATGTGTCGTCGACTTAATCGCGCTGATAGCCATGATCTCAACATCACAACCTTCAAATTTAGCGTGCTGCTTACTTTGCTGCACAAGTTGGCTAAGCAATGACAACACATTACTTTGTTGATCACGCGTTACGTGGTCAACCTTGCTGGCCGCAAACAGTAACTTATCAATTTTAGGAGCAAATAGTCGACGTAATAAACTCGATTTTCCAAATTGAAAACTGTCTATAACGGCGGTAAGTGCGGTATTCATATCGTCAAATTGTTGTTTGCCACGGTTTAATGGCGTTAAACAATCCACCAGCACTAACTGCCGATCAAATTTAGAAAAGTAATCTTGATAAAACGGTTTAACCACTCGTGTCACGTACTGTTGATAACGCTGCTTTAAGGTGTGATAAAAACTGTTAGAGGGGCTATTTTCAAGTACAGTAAACTGCTCTGCAGTGATGTGGATTAGTGGAAAAAGCGCCAATACGGGGGTTCCTTCAAGTTCGCCGGGGAGCAGTAACCGACCAGGTTGAGCGTAGTAGAAGCCCTGCTTGGTCACGCTGTCTTGCAGTAACTTTTGATAGTGATCAGCAATGCGTTGTAACCTCGCTTCGTCAGCAACGTCGCTGAGCTCTATCTCATTAAGCGCCTGAATAAATTCTGGATAGTAAGTTGACAGCTCAAATATTGATGTGCGTAAAAATTGCACCTGTGACCATTGTTGAAAACTCTGTTTGAGCATGGGTAAATCAAGCAACCACTCACCTGGGTAATCGACAATATCTAAGTAAAGCGTGGCAGTGTCGGTAAACTTGGACAGCAACCCTTTTTCAGGGCGGTAACGAATAGCCAACCTAAGCTCACTGATATTACGTGTCGAAGTAGGCCAGGATGAGGTATCGATTATCGCCTTCAGAGCAGCGTCATAATGAAAACTGGCAATAGTCAGATCAGGTTGTAAGGTGCGCTTAACGCCATATAACCGCTGCTTTCTTGCCACCTGCCATAAAGGCAACTGTGTTTGTGTTTCACCAATACCACTATGTAAAAGCTGATTAACTAATCCTGTAATAAAGGCGGTTTTTCCTGCGCCAGAAAGACCGGTAACCGCAAGTCGTAAATGTTTATCGGTACTGCGAAGCGCGGCAGCTTGGCTATTGCTAGCCAATTTTTTTAAAGACCGTTTGATACTTGCCATAGGCAGACGTTAAACCCAGTGAGAAAGTTGAGGGCAGAGAGTGAGTAACCGCCCTATTTTGAACTATAAATTATTGATTTGGCTTTTAAGATCATAATTATCGGAGGTCACGTGTCGCTCTAAATTCTGTAATCTTAATTCGAGTGTTCTAAACTGACGATTAACATCACTTAGCGCAGCTTTAGC
>JAOIUG010000130.1 GCA_028223395.1 Shewanella sp. | reverse complement strand
ACTGCCACAAGCAGCAATGAACTACATTAAGCGTTTAGAAGAGTTGCTAGAAACGCCAATTGATATTATCTCAACGGGTCCGGATAGAAACGAGACCATGATTCTGGTGAATCCGTTTAGTTAATAAAAAGAGGCCGCAATTAGCGGCCTTTTTATTGTCTGTTCATTGATGGTAAAAAAAGTCACTACCTAAGTAAGGTGTACGCAGGTAGTTATCAAGAAATACGTTATACTGCCGATTAAAAGACAGAGAGTTTTGAGCCAATGATGTAATCGTACGGTGATCTAACCACTGTCATAGAGAGAGATTATGCTGCGTTATATAGTAATGATAGTGCTGATGGTCATGTCTTTGCCGAGTTTAGCTGCGCTAAAAGCAGTTGATGTTTATACTCAAGAGCAACTGGTCGACTTGATCCGCAGTAAACACTACTTGACCCAAGTGAAGGGTGATGATTGTCAAATCGTAGAAGATATTGAAGCCAGAGCTGAAGTGTTACAACAGCCTTTGTATCAGTATCTTTGGGCTGAAATGCTCAATTATGGGATCTGCGTTAAGGCTAATCCGCCGCGTGGGATCTCGATGTTAAAAACCTCAGCAAAGCAAGGCAGTGCTGAAGCCATGGTCAGAATGGCGGAGTATTATCATGACGGAACATTCGTTATGGAAGATAAAGAGCGTGCAGTGCAATATGCCCTGCCCGCCGCTGCGACAGGCGACTTGCCTGCGCGAGTCATGTTGGTTCGGTTATTTGGTGAAGGCTATGGTAGCCCACGCGATTATGAAACAGGATTTCATTGGCTATACAACGAAGTGTTTAGCGATGAAACGGTGAAAACCGAAGCAATGAATTTGTTGAAGGTGTTAGAGGCAAAAATGCCGCCCAGCGCAGTTGCGAGGGCAAAGAAAGAACACCTGAGAACGCAACAGTAAGCATGGTGAATTAACCGCCATGTCAAAATTTTGGAAAATGAATGATACAAGATCCGCATATTAAGCGAGAGCAAGAAAAGTACGATAACCCCATTCCGAGTCGTGAGTATATTTTGGAATACTTGCGCTCTCAAAAATCCCCGTTAACTCGTGAACATATAGCAAACGCACTTAAGATTGAGGGTGAAGAGCAATTAGAAGCTATTCGTCGTCGCTTAAGAGCAATGGAGCGAGATGGTGAATTAGTCTTTACACGAGGTAAGGCCTATGGGCTGCCAGAGCGCATGGATTTGCTTACCGGCACTATCATTGGTCATAAAGACGGTTTTGGCTTTTTAAAGCTAGAAGAAGGCGGTGACGATCTCTTTATCAATAACCGTGACATGATGATGTATTTCCACGGTGATAAAGTGTTGGCACAAAAAGCGGGTGTTGACCGTAAAGGCCGCCGCGAAGCCAGAATTGTCCGGTTAGTTGAACAACGCACCGCGGCATTGGTCGGCCGTTTTCACCTTGATGCTAACATGGGCTTTGTGATTGCTGATGACCGCCGTGTCACTCAGGAGATCTTGATCGCTGAAGAAGACCGTAAAGGTGCGCGTCAAGGCGATATAGTGGTATTAGAGCTGACTCGCAGACCTGGGCGTTATGTTAAAGCTGCAGCAAAAGTCACTGAAGTTTTAGGGCAGCAGATGGCACCTGGGATGGAGATTGAGATTGCGCTGCGCAACTACGATTTGCCACATAAGTGGTCAGGGCTGATTGAGAAGAAACTCAGAAAAATACCTGATGAAGTCACAGAGGCTGATAAAGAAGGCCGCGTTGACTTACGTCATTTACCGTTAGTGACTATTGACGGCGAAGATGCCCGCGATTTTGACGATGCAGTATATGCAGAGAAGAAAAAATCAGGCGGCTGGCGTTTATGGGTCGCAATCGCTGATGTTAGCCATTATGTGCGCACAGAGTCAGCACTAGACAGAGAAGCGCGCTCGCGCGGTAACTCGGTGTACTTCCCATCTCAAGTCATTCCGATGTTGCCAGAGAAGATCTCAAACGGGCTGTGTTCGTTGATGCCAGAGGTCGACCGACTGTGTATGGTCGCTGAGATGACAATATCAGCTGCAGGCAAATTATCTGGATATAAGTTTTACCCCGCAGTGATGCATTCTCATGCTCGTCTAACTTATACCCAGGTTGCCGACATGCTAGAGGGCGCAGAGGTGAGTGATACACTCAAGCCGATATTCCCACACCTGCAAACGTTGCAATCTTTGTATCTGACACTGGATGAAACTCGCGCAGCACGTGGTGCGATTGCATTTGAAACCACCGAGACTCAGTTCATTTTCAATGAGCAGCGTAAAATCGATAAAATTGTTCCACGCAGTCGTAATCAAGCACATAAGATCATTGAAGAGTGCATGATTTTAGCAAACGTTGCCTCGGCTAAGTTTGTTAAAAAGCATAAAGGTGAAGTGCTATACCGAGTGCACGAGGCGCCATCAGAGCAAAAACTGACTAACTTTAAGGATTTTCTTAAAGAA
>JAOIUG010000129.1 GCA_028223395.1 Shewanella sp. | reverse complement strand
CACAGCTTAATACGCCTTATCCCGCCACTGCTTATTTGACCGGCTTTTTACGTTCTCAAGGCTATGAAGCGGTGCAACGCGATCCCGCAATTGAGCTTTTTTTAGAAATGATGACAGCGCCTGCATTGGAGATCATTCGCCAACACGTAGAAGCAAACTTTGAACATTTTGAAGACGATGAACTGCCAGAGGTGATCTTTAATTTTCTGGCAGAGTTTGACCGCTATTACCTCTGCGTTGAGCGCACGATATGCTTTTTGCAAGGTAAAGATCCCAGCTTGGCCATGCGAATAAACTCACGCCGTTTCTTACCAGAAGGCCCAGCATTTAATACCATTAGCCAAATGGAAGCTGTCTCTGGTGATGTACTGCAAGCCGCCTTTGGCAATTTAGGCGTACAAGATAAAGCGAAATACCTTGCCACACTGTTTATTAATGATCTTTCTAACGTGATCACGCAAGGTGTGGATCCTTATTTTGAAGTCAGCCGTTACGGTGAGCAACTGGCAGCCGCTAACCCCAGTTTCGACAACCTCTACGACACACTCACCGGTGACAGCAGTTTTAGCGCTGAAATTTTAGCGCAATTAGTAGAACAATACCTCGAAGAAACCCAGCCTAGCGTGGTGGCATTAACGGTGCCGTTTCCGGGTAATATGCTCGGCGCATTACGCATTGCGCAAACTTGTAAAGCCATAAATCCTGCCCTGCCTATTGTCATGGGAGGCGGGTTTGTTAATACCGAACTGCGAGCGCTTAAAGATCCTCGTGTCTTCGAATTTGTTGATTTTATTTGCCTAGATGATGGTGAGCGACCTTTCATTACCTTACTTGAATACTTTCAAGGACAGCGCGAAAGTGATGATCTAGTACGTACCTATTTTCTCGCGCAAGACGAACACGGTGTTAATTACGTACATTATAATGAAAACAATCAATTGCAAGACATTCCACAAGCAGAAGTGGGCGCTCCAATCTATGATGGTTTACCGTTAGGCGATTACTTGTCGTTATGTGAAATGCTTAATCCTATGCACCGTATTTGGAGCGACGGACGTTGGAATAAACTCACCATTGCCCATGGCTGTTATTGGCGTAAATGCAGTTTTTGTGATGTCAGTCTTGACTATATCGACCGCTTTGACGCCGCCAGCGCTGACATCCTCGTCGACAGAATTGAGCAACTCATTGAAGAAACAGGCGAAACCGGTTTTCATTTTGTCGATGAAGCACTGCCTCCTAAACTATTATTTAAGTTTGCAAAACGCCTTATTGAACGTGATGTTGTGATCAGTTGGTGGGGAAACATTCGCTTTGAACGTACCTTCAGCGAAGCTCGCTGCAAGTTACTTGCCGAGTCTGGCTGCATTGCCGTCAGTGGTGGGCTTGAAGTCGCCTCTGATAGGTTATTAAAATTAATGAAAAAAGGCGTCAGTGTTGAACGTGTCGCTCAAGTCACCAAAGCTTTTAGTGATGCCGGTATTCTAGTGCACGCCTATTTGATGTATGGCTTTCCCACTCAAACAGAACAAGAAACCGTTGACGCATTAGAAATGGTGCGACAAATGATGCAGCAAGGCTGTTTTCAATCCGCATATTGGCATCGTTTTGTAGCAACCATTCATAGCCCAATAGGCCTAGAGCCAGAAAAATTCGGGATCACCCTGGCTGAGCGGCCTGAGGTATTGTTTGCTGAAAATGACGTAGACTTCACCGATCCCACTGGCACCGATCATGAAATGCTAGGCGAAGGCCTGCGAAAGGCTATTTACAACTATATGCACGGTATTGGTTTCGAGCAGCCCATGAGCTTTTGGTTTAACCAAGCCGTCACGCCTACCACTATGAAGAAAGATTTTATTGCTAAAGCTGTAAGTCACCTTATTAGCAGCCATTAATCTATAACGTGATAACTGTTTATAGCGCTATTGGTCCCGCTTCAATAAATGTTGTATTGAACGGGACGCGCGGCTTTACTCTTCATTCATTTGACACGCCTTAACGCTACAATAGCCTCTACAATAGGGGATAAATGCAGCGTGTCATTATAGATAAATTCATTAAAAGCCTCTTTAAATATCACACCACCAGCCATATGCGAATGTCCACCACCAAAACCATATTTTTTACTATTCAGTTGCTCTCTCAAGACCTTAGCAACATCTACATACTCGCATTCCGATCGTAAAGACAGCTGGATCATATGCTCAGTTGATTGAGCCACAACGATGACATCCAGCTCATTTACCGTCAGTAAGAAGTCCCCCAAAATACCAAGCATGTTTTTAGGGCAATCAATCGATACCCTCGCAATACCAATCCCTTCAGTATGTTCTACAGTTTGGCAAACATGCTCAAATAACTTGAGCTCTGAGTACGTGACTTCATTGCGGCAAATTTTATTCACCAGTTCGAGATCAGCATGTTGATTAAACATGACAAACGCGTGCAGATCGGCTGCACACACACCGCGGGTCATATGAGCAGTATCGATTTTTAGAC
>JAOIUG010000012.1 GCA_028223395.1 Shewanella sp. | reverse complement strand
GCAGCGCCAGGAGTGCCAGCCATTGAGTGGATGGAAGCGCGTTATGATGCTCCAGCCAGTTACACCATTAAGTGGGACATGTGGTGGGGCAATAATGGGACGACATGGCAGTTACTAGAAAACAATCGTGTTATTCACAGTGCGTCAATCACGGCACACGGCCAAAATGCGCAAACAGGCCAGTTCAATGTACAGCAACCTTCGGCTGGGGATTATCGTTACCAAGTCAAGCTTTGCGATCTCGATGTGACAGCCACATCATGTAGCGTCAGTAATATTCAGCACGTAACGGTGACGGGGGAGGCTGTTAATCAAGCCCCTATTGTGAATGCAGGAATAGATCAATCCATTGCGCTAACGTCATCGGCAACATTAACAGCGAGTGTCAGTGATGATGGTTTATCAGGTCCGTTAACTGAGCAGTGGTCGATGCTTTCAGGCCCAGGTCTGGCGAGCTTTACCCATGATGATGCCGCCATTACGGAGGTTCGTTTTGATACTGCGGGTCGCTATACATTACGCTTTACTGTTAACGATGCAGAATTTTCCAGTAGCGATGATGTGGTTATCACGGTTAATGCGGAGCAAGCTAACCAACCTCCTGTGGCCAATGCTGGGCGCGATCAAACTGTGACGGTGCCGAGCACGGTAACACTACAATCGAGTTTTACCGACGATGGAAAATCAACCCCAATTACACATTTTTGGCGTCAAGTCTCAGGACCTCAAACCGTTGTGTTTAGTGATGCAACGGCAGCTTCTCCAAGCTTTAGTGTTAATACTATTGGGAACTACTTACTGAGCTACACGGTTGACGATGGTCAATTAGCAGCTTCAGATCAAGTGATGATCACGGTAGAAAACCCAAGCGCCATTGCAAGGCCTGATAAAGCTGAAATCACATGGCGAGCCGAGGAGGTTGCCTTGCGTAATGGCCGAGCTGAGATCGCGATTACTTGGAAAAAATATTCAGGGATCAGCGGAACATCTTGGAGTTTGTTGCAAAATAATATTGATGTTTACAGCGCCGACATACTTCCCAATGGTAACAACTTGCAAACCGCGACAACTCAAGTAAATGTGACACAAGCGGGCAGTTACCAGTATGTGGTTCGTCTGTGTAATGGTGTTGCCACTGAAAAAGTATGTAGTCAGAGTAATGCCTTTGTTGTTAACGTCACCGGTGGCGGCAATGGTGGAGGCGGTACGCCGTCAAAATGCCTCAGCGAAAGCGCTGAACCTTGTCTACCTAACCGAGCCGATCCGGTTGAATTGGCTGTAAAAGGTTGGCCACGTTATTTAGCAATGGGCTCAATAACTGATAATAATTTAGCACTCAATCAATCATTTTCTAACGCAAAGCTGGATGCTATTTTTAAATACAGTGGCGACGGCATGGGAGACAGAGGTCGAGTGATTGAGCCTACTGTAGCCTTACAAACGATTAATCAAGCACGGCAAATAGAAGCGTTAAGCGGTGAAAACGTGATGCCTACAATGGTGGTGTATACCGCTAATGCGAGTGGCGGAGGAGTGGCGGCTGAGGATATCACTGATTATAATCACTTAGTCATGCACTACCAGAATCTAATTCGCTTAGCTGCGTCCATACAAGCTCACAAAGACAATCAACATCCTCATCCTGCTTCACTTATTCTCAATGCTGATCTTTTTGGAGAATGGCAAAAAAGTCAAGAAACAGAATTTAAAGCAGCGTTTGGTGACAGTAACGGGTGGACATTTATAGCCGTTAAAAAAGCATTGAAAGAAGCCATCAATAAGGAGATGAACTACTCACTTAACCACAGCAATGGTGGAACAGTATCACTCAATACATTATATGATCTACAGCAACTTAAAGCGGAAGTTGACACAGCACTTGACGATAACATTAAAGGTTGGGTGCAATCGCAAAACTTTATTATTAAGCGCTTTAGTCCAGATGTGTCTTTTAGTTGGCTAGTTAACTTGTGGAGCCCTGGCAGCGCTAATTGGGTGCATAAAAACTACTCTGGTCAACAGGCTATTTGGAACAGTGCTGCAATGAGTGTCGCCAAATTCATCGATTGGATCGGTGCATATGATAACACGCCTTATCGACCTGACTATTTGACGTTTGATAAGTATGAACGAGATGGTTTTTCACCAATAGGGCGTGCTAACTATGCTTTTGGGGCTAAAGAGTGGCAAAACTTACTCAGTTATGTCAAACAGATCACCGATCATATCGACACGCCAGCCATGTTGTGGCAAATCCCCGGCGGGCATATGGCCACTGAAGGTGAGAGCATTGGCAATTACGATCTGCAAAACAGTGCATCAAGTGCAGGTACTTTCTTTATGGGCGATAGTAACATTGCTCGTCAAGTGTCGAACATCCGATCTGAAATACTCAATATCGCGTTAAACCCGGTAGTGTATGAAGGCGCAAGCTCAGTACGCGCCTTACTCAATCAGTCTAGTGACTATGATTGGGGGCAAAGTCAATTACGCCAAAGTGCTTATAGTAATGTCTTTTCTATTTTATGGGGAGGAGGGTCAACCACCGCTGTTGTGCCGATTAATACCAATGGTCGCGGCGACAATAACTGGTTAAGTGATAAGATTGTCAACTATAAAACCCAAGGTAAAATCCCGCTGTATCATGCTCAGTCAGCGACGCAAACACAGCCTTTAACGGCGATAGCACAGCTCAATACCGACTTAATCGGGGTTGCTTCGCAGATGGATAATGAGGTTTTTTTATATGAAACCCCTGAAAGTACCTGGATCCCGTCAACAACTTACAAATGGGCGGATTTCCTTGCAGCGCTAAACCCAATGCATAATAGCGGGATAGGTGATGTGACGTTTTGGCTAACAGATCCTACAGCCGATGACGCAACAAATATTCAATACGCTAAAGTCGCCATTGCCGCATTTTTAGCACAAAGCATGAAAGAAACGATTCAATACAATGCATGTGATGAAAATAATTGGTCTATTAATACCGGCGATCCCGTGAACTATCCCTTGTCTTCTGCCTGTGGTCAATTAGGTCAGGTTTATGCTGACTATGGTACAAACGCGCAAGGAAACGATAACCCGTATTCTTGTCCACGTAATGACAAAATGGAGATCTCAGCACAAACACATGCCAACTGGTACGGCGCACCTGCGCCGTTATTCACTGCGCCAGATGCGGTGCTGCAAGAGCGAGGCTTATTGGTCAACGGCCACGTAGGCCGGTGGGACTTTCAAACCCACTGTGAGGTTTCGCCCGCCGAAATAGACGCGAACGCGCAAGTTTATCAGCGTGAAGAGTGCCAAGCCTATGTGGGCCAAAAAGCCGGTAAATTTGTATGGGATGGCAGTGCGGGCAAGTCCTTACAAGGCTGTGGTTGGTGGGGGCGCGGGGTGATCCAAACCACTGGGCGACTGAATTTTGGTAAGCTCAATCACTTTATTGGTCGCAGTCATGTGGCAACCGATAAAGTCGGTAGCGTTGTGGATGGCATTGTTGTCAAAGCCGCGCCAAATAATCCGTTATATGCTGATCTGGATCTGTGTTCAAATCCACAATTAATTTGCAGCACGCAAAAACATAAGGAAATTAAATGGATCGCGGGTTTATTTTTCTGGATGAATGAAGTGCAAGGTTACAATGATATTGGCGGCCCTTATGCCTCGTGGAATTATCATGAACAGCTTAAAGCCTATGTAGAGGGTGGGCTGCAAGGAAACAAATTTATCGACGATGTGTCAGGTATTGTGAATCGTGGTTGTCCAGATTCAGCGTGCCCAGGCAATGGCAGTGTTGATGGCGTTTCAGGGCGACGTGATAACTTTGTTAAAGCACTTAAAGTGATGGGGTTAAACCCCAAATAGTGTGTCTGTTATCGATAAAGGCCTTAGGTTAACCTCAGGCCTTTATTTTTTAGCTTAACAACTTTGATTGACGGCTTATCATGAGCGTTACTGCGTCATTCTCTTTAAGCGGTATAAATAATCAAGTGCTTGCTTAGGAGTCAGATCATCAGGATCGAGCGCCTCAAGAGCTTCAACTGCAGGCGAGATTGGCGGCGCTGAAAAACTCATTGCTTGTTGCACTGGATTAGTGTCTGCATCAGATGAGATCTCAGCATGATCGCGACTTTCTAATAAGTGCAGTTTTTGCTTTGCCGCGCTGATAACCCGAGTTGGAACCCCCGCCAGCGCAGCGACTTGTAGGCCATAACTGCGGCTCGCGGGACCTTCTTGCACCGCATGCATAAATACAATATTGTCACCATGCTCGACCGCATCTAAATGTACATTGACGACGTTGGGTATGTGTTCAGGTAGTTGAGTTAACTCAAAATAGTGGGTGGCAAAAAGTGTCATGGCGTTAAGCTGTTTAGCGAGGTACTCCGCTGCTGACCAAGCAAGTGAAAGGCCATCATAAGTGGAGGTGCCGCGGCCTATTTCGTCCATAAGCACAAGGCTATTTGGCGTCGCGTTATGAAGAATGTTTGCTGTTTCTGTCATTTCGACCATAAAAGTAGAGCGGCCAGAAGCGAGATCATCTGATGCACCAATACGGGTAAATATTCTATCAACAGGGCCAATAACTGCGTGAGCTGCGGGAACATAACACCCTATATGCGCCATAAGCGTGATCAGTGCTATTTGTCTCATATAAGTCGATTTACCGCCCATGTTAGGCCCGGTTACGATCAACATTTTACGTTGTTCATTCAGGGTGACAGGATTGGCAATAAATGGAGTTTGGCTAACTTGCTCAACAACAGGATGACGCCCAGATTCGACGTGTATTCCTGCAGTGCGAGTAAGCTCTGGGCAGGTATAGTTCAGTGTTTCAGCACGCTCAGCAAAATTACACAAGACATCTAGCTCCGCCGCGGCTTGAGCAAATGCTTGTAATTCATTTAACTTAGGTAAGATAAGATCAAACAGCGCCTCCCATAACTGCTTTTCCAGGGCGAGGGCTTTACCTTGGCTTGAAAGCACTTTTTCTTCATGCTCTTTAAGTTCGGCGATGATATAACGCTCAGTGTTTTTAAGGGTTTGGCGACGTTGGTAGCTCAGTGGAACTAAATCGGACTCTCGACGACTGACTTCAATATAGTAACCGTGCACGCGGTTATAGCCAACTTTAAGGGTTGATATGCCGGTTTGCTCTTTTTCACGGGCTTCGAGCTGGCTGAGGTAATCTGTTGCGCCAGCACTGAGCACGCGCCATTCATCTAGCTCCGCGTTATAGCCCTCACGGATCACGCCACCATCACGGATCAGCATTGGTGGATTATCAACAATAGCCTTAGATAGCAAAGCAAGTTCCTCAGGAAACTCGCCAATCACCTGTGACAGATATTGCAGGTGAGGTACTGTGCAAGTGGTGAGGTTTTGTTGCAACTGTGGTAACAAAGCAAGCGCTTGGCGTAACCGTGCAAAATCACGTGGGCGCGCATTGCGTAAAGCGATGCGAGCGGTAATACGCTCAATATCACCTAAGGCCTTTAAGTCTTCCGCTAATAGTTGATATTGCTCCGTTGTGATGAGTTCAGCAATAGACAACTGCCGGGCTTTAATGACCGAGTGATCACTCAGAGGTTGATGCAACCAGCGCTGCAGCATGCGACTGCCCATGGGAGTGACAGTATTATCCAATACTGAGGCTAACGTATTACTTTGCCCACCTTGTAAATTGACGGTCAGCTCGAGATTACGGCGTGTCGCAGCATCAAGCACGATGCTGTCAGTTTGGTTAAAGCGTACAATTGAGTTGATATGAGGTAATGCGGTGCGCTGGGTATCTTTAACATATTGCATTAAACAGCCAGCAGCTTGCAGTGATAGGTGCGCACCTTCTAAGCCAAAACCATTGAGATCTTTAGTGCCAAATTGAGTGAGTAATAGTCTCTGGCTGGTATCGAAATCAAATTCCCACTCAGGACGGCGGCGTGTGCCGCTCATGCCTGCAATAAGACTCATTTGCGAAAAATCTTCGCTATACAATAATTCTGCTGGATTCGTTCTTTGTAGTTCCGCCTCAAGAGCTTCTGTATTGGCCAGTTCGGTGACAACAAAGCGGCCTGATGCTACATCTAAGGTCGCATATCCATAACCTTTTTTACCTTGATAAAGGGCGGCAAGTAAGTTGTCTTGCCGCTCTTGCAGTAAAGCCTCATCGGTTAAGGTTCCAGGCGTCACAATACGCACCACTTTACGCTCTACTGGGCCTTTTGAAGTGGCGGGATCGCCAACTTGCTCGCAAATGGCGACAGACACGCGAAGTTGCACTAACTTAGCCAGATAGCCCTCCACAGCGTGGTAAGGGAGCCCGGCCATGGGAATAGGATCGCCGCCGCTTTTACCTCGAGCGGTTAAAGAAATACCTAACAACTCCGATGCTAACTTTGCATCGTCATAGAAAAGCTCGTAGAAATCACCCATTCGATAAAATAACAACATATCAGGGTGTTGTGCTTTTAATGTGAGATATTGACGCATCATTGGGGTGTGTTTTTCTAAGTCTTGCGATTCAATTGCAGTCATCGGTTTTACTTTGCCTGTGGAGTTGCGGTGGCCGTCGCCAGCCTTGGAACAGTTATGGTGGCCAATCTTAACAATTTTTTACTCATTTGCATGTGGCTAATTACAACGAAATGTTGTTAATTTATGCTCAACTTACCGTTAATCTATATAATTTCATGATTTATAATGTTTTATAAAAAAAATGCGTACAGTACTTGATACTGTATGATTGTACAGTATACTAGTTTCATATTGAGGCAAACGAGAAACATTGCCTCACCACTGAACTGACAATGCAATGCTGATATTACATTAGCACTGAGCTCAAAAAGGACATTAAGAATGAAAGCTGATCCAAATAAAGAGAAAGCGTTAAATGCCGTTTTAGGCCAAATAGAAAAGCAATTTGGTAAAGGTTCAATCATGAAGTTGGGCGAAGATCGCTCAATGGATGTTGAAACTATCTCGACCGGTTCTCTGTCTTTGGATGTAGCATTAGGCGCTGGCGGCCTACCAATGGGACGTATCGTCGAGATCTACGGCCCTGAGTCATCAGGTAAAACAACGCTAACGCTTGAAGTTATTGCGGCAGCACAAAAACAAGGCAAGACCTGTGCATTTATTGATGCCGAGCACGCTTTGGATCCTGTGTACGCACAAAAGTTAGGCGTTGATATTGATAACCTACTGTGTTCACAACCCGATACCGGTGAGCAAGCGTTAGAAATTTGTGATGCATTGACTCGCTCAGGCGCTGTAGATGTGATTATTGTTGACTCGGTTGCAGCGCTTACACCCAAAGCTGAAATTGAAGGCGAAATTGGCGACTCTCACATGGGCCTTGCTGCACGTATGATGAGCCAAGCGATGCGTAAGCTTGCAGGTAATCTTAAGCAATCAAACACGCTGCTTATTTTTATTAACCAAATTCGTATGAAAATTGGTGTGATGTTCGGTAACCCAGAGACGACCACTGGCGGTAACGCACTTAAATTTTACGCGTCAGTTCGTTTAGATATTCGCCGTACCGGTGCGATTAAAGATCGTGACGAAGTTATTGGTAACGAAACCCGCGTAAAAGTAGTCAAAAACAAGATCGCCGCGCCATTTAAGCAAGCTGAATTTCAAATCCTTTATGGGCAGGGCATTAACAGCACAGGCGAATTAGTTGACCTAGGTGTTGTGCATAAACTGATTGAAAAATCAGGAGCATGGTATGCATACAAAGGCAGCAAAATTGGTCAAGGTCGCGCCAATGCTGGTAAGTATCTAATCGAGAATCCAGAGATCTCTGATGAGATTGAGACAGCACTTCGTTCTATGTTGCTTAGCAAAGGTGAAAAAGTCGCTGCAGGTGCAACGGATACAGCGGGTGATAACGTTGACTTAGAGACGGGTGAAGTCTTTTAAGTTAACCAGCATAATTCACGGTTAACTCCCTCACAGATTGATAGCTTATAACGGCGCGCATAAAGCGCGCCGTTTTTTTGTGCCTGTTATCTTACTTTATGGATCATAATGGCTACCTAGATCACCATGGCTGACGATGAATGATAAGTTTGATGATGAAAGCGAGATCCCATTAATTTTCAGCACGCGAGTAGATTTGTTACAACAGGGCTGGTTGTTAGTCATGACACTGCTTATAATGCTCAGCATAAACATTTTATTAGGCCCTTTCGGGCGAGTTTCATAATTTAATTCAGGATGGTTTCATGTATCAAACCACTGCAGCACTGCGTAGTGCTTTTTTGGAATATTTCCGCACAAATGGTCATCAGGTTGTTGATAGTAGCTCATTGGTGCCGGGAAATGATCCCACACTTTTATTTACTAATGCGGGCATGAACCAGTTCAAAGATGTATTTCTGGGCGAAGATAAGCGCCATTATACCCGAGCCACGTCTTCACAGCGTTGTGTACGTGCGGGCGGAAAGCATAATGATTTGGATAATGTGGGTTATACCGCTCGCCATCATACGTTTTTTGAAATGTTAGGTAACTTCAGTTTTGGCGACTACTTTAAAGAAGATGCGATTAACTTTGCATGGAACTTCCTCACACAAACATTAAAACTGCCTACAGAGCGTTTGTGCGTCACCATTTATGAAACTGATGATGAAGCATATGAGATCTGGGCAAATAAAATTGGCGTAGCACCTGAAAACATCATTCGCATTGGCGATAATAAAGGCGCTGCGTATGCCTCTGATAACTTCTGGCAAATGGGCGACACCGGCCCATGTGGTCCATGTACTGAAATCTTTTATGATCATGGAGATCATATTTGGGGTGGCCGTCCTGGTACACCTGAAGAAGATGGTGATAGATTCATTGAGATCTGGAACATCGTATTTATGCAGTATAACCGTCAGTCTGATGGTGCGATGGATCCGCTTCCTAAGCCGTCGGTTGATACCGGAATGGGGATCGAACGTATTGCCGCCATTATGCAAGGCGTGCATTCAAATTACGAAATAGACATTTTCCAAGCGCTGATCAAAAAGAGCGCAGAACTGCTCGGCGTGACTGATCTGGAAAATAAATCACTGCGCGTTATCTCTGATCATATTCGTTCGTGTGCCTTCTTGATTGCAGATGGCGTCATGCCATCGAATGAAGGTCGCGGCTATGTACTGCGTCGTATTATTCGCCGGGCAGTGCGCCATGGTAATAAGTTAGGTGCAACAAGTAGCTTCTTTTACAAATTGGTGCCAACCCTGATTGAAGTGATGGGCGATGCAGCGAAAGGGTTAGTGGCAACACAAGCTATCGTTGAAAAGTCACTTAAAGCGGAAGAGGAGCAATTTGCTCGTACGCTAGAGCGCGGTCTGGGGATTTTAGATAATGCACTATCTAGTTTAAACGGCAATGTGCTTGACGGTGAAACCGCCTTTAAGTTGTACGACACTTATGGCTTCCCAGTTGATTTAACCGCAGATGTTTGTCGTGAACGCGATATTACGGTTGATGAAGCAGGGTTTAACGCCGCCATGGCTGAGCAACGTAGTCGAGCACAAGCGGCAGGTCAATTTGAGACTGATTACAACGAAGGCCTCAAAATTGATGAACAAAGCGACTTTGTGGGTTACCAAGAGCTTAATCACCAAGCGACGGTTACTGCTATCTATAAAGAAGGTCTGTCAGTTGATGTTTTGAATGCGGGTGACGAAGCGGTTATTGTACTCGATAACACGCCGTTTTATGGCGAGTCAGGCGGACAGTGCGGTGATAAAGGTCTGCTATTGGCTGATGGTGTTGAGTATCAAGTCACTGATACACAAAAGTATGGTCAGGCAATCGGCCATATTGGTAAACTAACTGAAGGCTCGTTGACGCTAGGGCAGCGCATTTTCGCTAATGTCGATAAAGCATTGCGTCAACGCACTGAATTGAACCACTCGGTCACCCACTTATTACATGCTGCATTACGCCAAATATTGGGTACACATGTGACGCAAAAAGGTTCGATGGTTGAACCGGATCGCTTGCGTTTTGATTTCTCGCATTTTGAAGGCGTCAGTACAGCACAAATCAAAGCAGTAGAGGCATTAGTCAATACTCAAATCCGTTGTAACCATGCGCTTAAAGCTGAAGTGATGAATATTGAGCAAGCCAAAGAAAAAGGCGCAATGGCTCTATTTGGTGAAAAGTATGCAGATGAAGTCCGTGTGGTGACTATGGGTGACTTCTCTATTGAGCTTTGTGGTGGTACACACGTTGGCCGTACTGGTGATATTGGTTTGTTTAAGATCACCTCAGAAAGTGGCATCGCAGCAGGGGTACGCCGCATTGAAGCGGTAACGGGCGAAGCAGCGATGGCGTACGTGACTCAGCAACAAGCTGAACTAGAAGCCGTTGCAGGGCTTCTCAAAGCTGATAGCGCATCGGTCGTTGCAAAGCTTAAAGCGCAGTTAGATAAGTCTAAATCGCTTGAAAAACAACTGACGCAATTAAAAGACAAACTCGCGGCAGCAACCAGCGCTGATCTTGCCGGAGACGCGGTTGAAGTCAATGGCGTAAAAGTGCTGGTTAAAAAGTTAGAAGGCGTTGATGCTGGCGCATTACGCGGTTTACAAGATGAGCTAAAGCAGAAGTTAAAGTCAGGGATTGTGGTATTAGGTATTGCAGGCGATGCTAAAGTTAATCTGATAACAGGTGTGACCAAAGATCTTACCGGTAAAGTGAAAGCCGGTGAGTTAGTGGCATCTCTTGCGGTGCAAGTTGGCGGTAAAGGCGGTGGCCGCCCTGATATGGCACAAGCTGGTGGTAGCCAACCTGAGAAGCTACAAGAAGCATTAGACAGTGTGCTTCCTTGGCTTGCAGATAAGCTCGCGTAGCGACTATCAGCCGTTCACACATAATGAAAGCGCTCTATATGAGCGCTTTTTTGTTGTTAATGGGAGTGTTTAAGTACTTTTGTATAAAAAGCAACCAGCACGCTAATAGGTTTAAGATCCTTAACCGGTGAAAAAACGAGTAGCTATCATGGCTCACTTTGGTATGGTTATAAGTGAACATTGAAGGGAAATTGGCAATAGTTTTTTAAAGTTCTGATAGTATTGATTTAATTGTTTTTATGCTTGAAGGATTTTAGTATTAAGTTTTCGCCGTGTCAGTGTTATTTTTTGATATAACTTACACAGAACGCCCATTTTTCGAAAGTAAAGACTGAGAAGGCATAATTAATTGGCATATTTCAAATTGATTACTGTCAATTTGTACTAAGCTAACTTTATAATATATATAACGGAATAATGCCGTATAAAGCACATCTAGAAATAAAGGAGCAAAATAATGCTGATATTGACTCGTCGTGTTGGTGAAACACTGATGATTGGTGATGAAGTAACTGTCACTGTATTAGGCGTTAAGGGGAACCAAGTGAGAATTGGTGTTAACGCACCTAAAGAAGTCTCTGTCCATCGTGAAGAGATTTACCAACGGATCCAGTCAGAAAAGTTAGGTGCAGCACCAGAAGGTGGCAATTTCTGATTAAGGTTAAGCAATTTATGGAAAACCCTAGAGGCTAGTTTTTTAACTGGCTTCTTTATTTTCTGGAGTATAAACGTCTTTTTTGCTGCGACTTAGGCCGATATACAAGCAACATGATTAAAAACAGTTCAAACAGAAGTCGTTTATTAAAAATGGTTTGACTTATTTTCGGCAAACAGTAATATGTGCGCCAAGAAACGGAGAGGTGGCCGAGTGGCCGAAGGCGCTCCCCTGCTAAGGGAGTATGGGCTTTAAATCCCATCGAGGGTTCGAATCCCTCCCTCTCCGCCATTTCTTACTGTAGACGACGATGCGGATGTAGCTCAGCTGGATAGAGTACCTGGCTACGAACCAGGCGGTCGGAGGTTCGAATCCTCCCATCCGCACCATATAAAGATGACAGAATTTAGCGCGTGTAGCTCAGCTGGATAGAGTACCTGGCTACGAACCAGGCGGTCGGAGGTTCGACTCCTTCCACGCGCACCAAGTTTTGCGGAGAGGTGGCCGAGTGGCCGAAGGCGCTCCCCTGCTAAGGGAGTATGGGCTTTAACTCCCATCGAGGGTTCGAATCCCTCCTTCTCCGCCATTCTTTAAATACAAAAAAACCGCTTTTATAGCGGTTTTTTTGTGTCTGAAATTTATCACTGTGTAGAAATGCTAACATGCTGATAATAGGGTTAGCCATCATGCTGATAACGCTGAATCAATGAAGAGTGCATTAGTGAGTTAAGTGATGTTGTGCCATATTAAACGCGATGGTATTAAAGTGGCATATTTTGCTTTGCTGTGAGCATGAGTAACACGCTAAAAGTGATGATCACCGCTAAGCTAATACCGATGATATACATAAATCCTTTTTTCCCTTGTGCCAAGGGAATACCGTTGTAACGAAGAAAAAGCACCCATAACAGCGAAATAAGCAGTGGTAACAGAAACAATTTAGCCATTTTTTACACCTTAATATTAATCACTTAGCAATTATTTAACAGTATAAATTAAAACCGATATGACAGTGAATACTTTATTGTTTAACTTACTTTTTATTGAGCTATGGCGATGTAAATATTATTAACTGCTTGTTTATATGCCTAATAATGTTTAATCAATTAAAGCTTCATGATCACCTCGTTTGATATAGAACACGAACGGACAGACGTTTCTATTTAGCTAAAACTCTTATTAATCACTTAAGCACTACTGAGGATAAGTGTTTTTTAAGGGGCCTTTGGGTAGGGCAAATGAAGTGATCACGTTCTACAGTCAATAATGCGTCAATAAAACAAAGAGAGAATATGATGAGTGATGACAAAAGCGTAATCGATAACCTAAGCAAGTTGGAAGCTTTTTTATTGTCAGTTGAAAACGGAGGCTTAGGCCTTGTGGGCGTTGAAGGCGTAGGAATGGCGACCAATAATGCTGACGGTCGTCATTTTGTGGCCGTTTTTGATCGTCACCATAAACTACTACATGCTCGTTGGATCACTGATGAAGTGTTTGTTAACGGTAAAGAAATGGTCAGCAAAGGCGTGAAAGGTAAGCACTGATAGTTGTGCGGATAAACCCGGTTAAACATGTTTTACACGTTTAACCGGTAATCAATAGTAGATTTGTTTACCAAATACGTACGCGTTCTTCTTCGCTTAAGTAAAGTGCATCGCCAGGTTTGACGTCAAAAGCTTTGTACCAAGCATCGTGGTTACGTGGTGCCTGTGCACGATAACGACCCGGCGCATGAGTACCTGCACGAAGCTGGTTGAGCATGCTTTGTTCGGTGCGTTTTTCTTTCCACACTTGCGCCCACGCAAGGAAGAAACGCTGATCGCCTGTTAAGCCGTCAATAATGGGGGCTTCTTTACCATTGAGACTCAATTTATAGGCGTGGTAAGCCATTGATAAGCCACCAACGTCACCAATATTCTCGCCAAGGCTATTACGGCCGTTAACAAAATTTCCCTCGATAGGTTCGTATTGACTATATTGCGCTGCGAGCTGATCAGCCTTAGCGTCGAATGCTGCACGGTCGGCATCGGTCCACCAGTTTCTTTGAACACCGTTGGCGTCAGACTTAGAACCTTGATCATCAAAACCGTGGCCCATTTCATGCCCGATCACTGCGCCAATCCCACCGTAGTTGACCGCAGGATCAGCATTAGGATCAAAAAATGGTGGTTGTAAAATTGCGGCAGGGAACACAATCTCATTAAATGAGCTGTTGTAATAAGCATTAACCCGTTGTGGCGTCATGCCCCAGCGATTACGATCTGTTTTCTTGAGCTCTTTTGCAACACTATCGGCTTTAAAATACTGACGTAACTGCTGGATATTACCCACTAAATCTTTTTGGTTCAGTGTTAATCCGTCAAACTCTTGCCATACATCAGGATAACCAATTTTAGGGTTAAAGGCTGCCAGTTTTGCGCGTGCGTTGACTTTGGTTTCATCACCCATCCACTCTAAATTATCAATACGCTGACCCATTGCGCTGCGCAAGTTCTCTACCAGCTCTGACATTTGTTGTTTAGATGATTCAGGGAAATAACGTGAGACGTAAACCTTACCGATAGCAAAACCTAATGATTGAGTACCTGACATTTCTGATAGTGCACGTTTCCAGCGTGGGCGCGGCTCTTGTTGGCCACGCAGCTGCTTACCATAAAAGGCAAAGCTGGTATCGTAGATATCCTCAGATAATAACTCTGCGTTATTACTGATCGCGTGGAAGGTGAGGTAATCTTGCCAAACATTGAGCGGCTCACTGTTGACTAACCCTATCATGGTGTGGATAGGCTCAGGTTGAGAGATATTCAGTTGAGGCGCCTTATAGCCAGTCTCTGCCAAGTAGGCATCCCAATCAAAACCAGGGTAATCTTTATTCAAATCACTGCGCTTGATTTGATTTAAAGTTAAGTCACGATTACGGCGCTTTTCCCGTGGCCATTGCCCTTCAGCCATTTTAGTCTCAAGTGCTAAAATGGCGTTAGCACGTGCTTTAGTGTTTTTGACTCCGGTAAATGCCAGCATTTGAGCGATATGATTAACATATTCGTTGCGAATATTGACAAAGCGTTCGCTGTCTTCAAGGTAATAAGAGCGATCGGGTAAGCCTAAGCCGCTTGCCGCAATGGACATTTCGTATTGGTTAGGATCTAGACGGTTGAACCACATTCCACCTGAAATAGGCGAGCTTGTGCCTGTTAACCATGCTTGGCCGAAAACGCTGGCTAGATCATGCGTATTTTTAATTGCCGCGATGTCATCAAGCGTTGCTTTTATGGGAGTGATCCCAAGTTTATTGATGGTATCGGTATCCATGTATGACTGATAAAAGTCTGCAATTAACTGCTCTTCAGCATTTAAATCAGTACGAGTAGTAATGTCATCGATAATTTCTTTGACCTGCTTTTCACTGCGTTCAGCAAGACCAGTAAAAGCCCCATAGCGTGTTTTATCCGCCGGCATCACGTAATTATCGTACCAGGTGCCACTGGCGTACATAAAGAAGTCATCGCCTGGTTTTATCGCTTCATTTCGTGCAGATAGATCAACCCCGAAACTCCCGAGTTCAGCTTTGCTTGATGCCACTGTATTTACTGTCGATGCTTCTTTAGTGTTCACCTTTACGCTATCGCAGCCGGCCAAAAAGACCGTTGTTAAGGCGATAGCAATTAATGATTTTTTCATTTTTATGTTCTTCTATATTGAAAATATTATTTTTTTGGTGCTCTACTTTTGTATATGTGGCATAAAATGTCAACGAGGTAATTGTTAGCAAAGTTTTACATTGAGTTAATGAGTTAATGTCTTTTCGCTGTTTTACCACACCCAAAAGCCAATCATCTGCAGTAAAAATAACCATGAAATATTAACAGCCTTAAACATTTTGATGGTGGTGGGATCTTAAAAAATAAAAGTAACACAAGGCTGGCATTCACTCATTCGGAGCCAAATGATGCGTTAGCCGGCTCTTACACCGCGAAGGGTTTAGACTAAGCATGAGCTGAGCTGTGAATAATGATGATATTGAGTGAGTTTGTTATAAAAAATGCCGCACATACACATAGTATGTACGGCATTATGCAGCTATTGAGTCATGGTGAATAAATAATTAGATAACCGTTATGACAGCGTCAGTGCTCAAGCGTGATTTTGGCAACCCTGCATTGTAGTCTTCGTCGGCATGATGGTAACCAATAGCCAGGGCAACCTCACAGACATAACCATCTAACTCATCTTTAAAGATCTCACAGATAAGGTCGCTATCTACACCTTCCATTGTGGTGGAGTCAATACCAAGACGAGCTAATACATGCAAGGTGTTCCCGAGTGCTAAGTAAGTTTGAGATTTAGTCCACGTTGCCGTGTGACCAGTCTCGTCAGTATTAAGCTCAACAAAAGCGAAACCACCGAAGGCTTGTTCTCGTTCTTCAAGCTTTATACGGCCGTCTTTTATGCCTTTATCAACCACTTTAGCGTAATCGTCGCGGATGAAACGTGGGTTGTGAGCAAACAAGATAATTTGTGATGCTGATTTCATGTGCGGTTGATTAAACTGAAATTTATTGGCAAATGTGTCGTGCATACGTTGCTTAGCGGCATCACTGTCAATCACTATGAACTTCCAAGGTTGAGAGTTAATTGACGAAGCGGATAAGCGCATAGCCTCATAAATGACATCAAGTTCGGCCTGAGGCACGCGTTTGGATGCGTCATACTTCTTTGTTGTGTAACGGTTTTGTAAATCAGTAATAATGGGGTGTGTCATCTCAGTTTCCTTATAAAAGCTAGTGCTTTAGCACCCTTGAAATTGGAGGCATTAGGTTCATCAATAAGTGTATTGGACAATGTGTGTCATTATATTGATCGCAAACAGGTTTACTTGGCATTTTTTGGCTGCAATGCCATCTTGATATCGCTACAGCGGTGCTCATAAAATATGAAATGAGCTGGATGTTAATTGTGTTGGTTGTGGTTAGTGCAACCTATTTGTGGATGAGTCACCTCAATAAGCTTAACTCACACGCTTTGTTGAACTTAATATCGGCGCCGTGTTGATCACGCGCTCGATGATGGGCGCATATTAGCGTTAAGCTTTCAAAAAAAACAGCTTAATTTTTTAATTATTATTAATGAAAATGAGTTAATTAAAACGGATAAATAGTGAGTTGCAGGCTATTTTTAGACTGCAGTAAAAGATGTCATCGTAGTGCTCAAACGGTGTTGGGCTGACAACCAGTTCAATGTTAAAGACTATCGTTCAATCACGGCTTTAAAAGGGAGTTGAGGCGGTAAATCAGCTAACCGGCTTAATAAAAAAGAGGCTTGCTTGGCCATAAAGTCATGTGCTAAATAAGCTTTTAAGCATGGTTTTTAATTTATTCAAACATAAAAACAGGGCCATCAGGCCCCGTTGTACGTTAAGTCAAATTGATGCTAATTGATCTTATTGATTAGTGTTTCGAAGATCCATAATTGGCATGGCACCATTTCCCATCATCGTGCTGGGGAGTTTCCCGTCCCAAGCTTGTGCCTCGGTGAGTTTAACAATTAACGGGTTACTTTTTAGAGCCTTAGCTTTGGCCTCAATCGCCTGTGCTTCCGCTTTACCTCTTAATAGTATTGATTGTGCTTCTGCCTCTGCTATTTTTAAGATCCCCTTAGCTTCAGCATCGGCAGTGTTTACCGCACGGAGTGCTTCTAAGCGTTGACGTTCAAGCTTATGCTCTTCTGCTGCAGCTAAGTTTTTCTCGGTTTGCTTGATTTCAATGGAATTGATGTATTTTTGTGGCAGAGAAATATTTTCGATTTGAATATTATCAACCATAACAGGGAAGCCTTCCATCTCTTCAGCTAAACGACGTTCGATCCCTTGGATAGCACTGGCGCGATCTTGGATTAACTGTTCAGCCTCAAACTGAGGGATAGTATCTTTAGTGGCTGACCGAAAACGCGGATCAAGAATGCGTTGCTCAAATTGCGTTAAGCCGCCGTAACGCTTGAACAAGTCCAGTGCGGCTTCTTTGTTGACGGTCCAGTTAACTGAAACCTCAATTGTTACAGGCATTTGCTCTTTAGTGCTCGATGCCATTTTCTCGGAATTTTTTCGAGTACGAACTTCAATTGACTCAACCGTTTCAATGAATGGGATCTTAAAATGTAAGCCTGGATTTTGTTGACTTTTGGCTTCACCAAAACGCTTAACAACCCCCACATGGCCTTCAACAACAATAAAGTAGGAGTTAGCGAGGGTAATGATAATGAACAAAATAGGTAGTAACTTTCCGATTGAAATGGATTTTAAAAATGAAATGAGCGACTTTTTTTGCTGTGACATATTAGGGTTCCTTTCTTAATAAGGCCGGTAATATAACAGTAAATTCAATAGGATGTAATGAGTTTTATGTGCCACTAACCGCAGAGGGGGCGATATGGTAATTTACCTTGGTTTTTATGCGGTAACTCCGCGTTGATAAGCTTTTTAAAATAGGCAATGGTATAGGGACAGGGTACTATGTTGTAAAAAAATGCGCTGATTTGATAAGAAAGACATCGGCAGCCTCTGTTCGATGTTGGTTGGCAGTCTTTGTTGATAAGTCATCTCGCTTATCGTTCAGGGCATGTTGAGCTTGTGGGTTAACTATGCTCGCCAATACTGTTTACTCGGCTAAGCTTATTAATGATGTACGAGCTGAAAACCTCAGTTTACTTCATGGCTCTATCTGGTCTCTTTCTTTGAGTGCTTGTTGTGTCAACCGCTCTGATTGTGGTGAACTGTACCGGTGGTGAGAGGCTGACGTTTATAAGCCATCAACTCGTCAAGCTGAGCTTAAGTGTACTGGTTATTATAACTAATTTAATTAGGTGTGCTGTCATGAATTTATTCGCGTTCTTTGTTCAATATCCGGGTATATGTTTAGCGGTGGGGATCGTGTTTTTACTTTGCTATAGGTTTGCACTGCGCTCCAGAGTCATGCTAATGACTGGTGCACTTTGGTGTATCTATGCGGCGTATGAGTTTTATATGCAATCAAGTTTTGGCTGCGCCCCAGAATGTAATATCAGAGTCGATCTTGCTATTATTTTCCCTTTGTTAGCGCTGAGCAGTATCATTGCCGTGATCCAGCTTATAGTGCAATTTATTAAGACGTCACGCCGTCCATAATCGACACAAACCGCCGTGACTCATTATGAATGTCGCGGCACTTTTATCGGTGTGCTTTCAAATAAAGCTGAGGCGGTGTTGTCAAGGGCGCCTCAGGAGTAAAATAGCGGTCATGTTGACTTTTCACGGTCAAATATAAGCAAAGGATGTGGTTAGCCAGTGGAGCGCATTTTATACCAGCATAGCGCCACCGTCGCACACAATTGAGGTACCGGTGGTATAGCTGTCATTGATTAGAAATAAATATGGATTCGACATCAGTGCGTCATTGCCTAAGCCTAAAGGGATTTTATCTTGCAACTCTTCAAGCGTTTTATAACCGGGAGAGACGCAATTGACTCTGAGTGGAAACAGTTCAATGGCTAAGGCTTTACATAATGAATCCACAGCGCCAGCGATAATGCTCATTGTAGAATACCCCTCGTAAGGGCGTGAGGCTAATGTTCCTGACGTAAAAATGATACTTCCATTGTCGTTAATTGACCGATGGGCTATTTTTGCAAAATAATACTGCCCCCAAAATTTTGTTTCGAAAGCTTGGCGTACATCTGCAACATCGAGCTCCGCAAAAGGAGCTGTCACTAAAGGGGCTTTGACGGTGAAGACTAAGTGATCGAACTGACCAATGCTGTCAAGAAAGTGATGAGACTGCTCTGTCGCGGTAATATCAACGGAGTAATACGTTACATTATTTTGTCCTAAGCTAGCTTGAAGTGCTTCTTTTTTTCAGCAGCTGTACGTGATGCAATAATCACCTCTGTTCCGTTCGCGAGCAGTGTTTTTGCTAACGCCAAGCCGATCCCTGAGCTTTCGCCTATAATGAGTACTTTTTTGTTTTTCATCATATCCATCCATGGTTTTATATTTCGATAATGCCTTACAAAGGCTAGGCAAAATAACATACTCTTTGTTGATTAAATAGAAATGAATCGGTCTTATTGGTGCTAATTGAAGGAGCATGGTTCACTTTATTTTCAGTCACACGAAAGCTTAGATATTTAGACAGTGATTTGGTATGTTCGTGTTTCATTCAAATTATACAGGCACTTGCTGGGGTGAAACTGGAGCCTTTAGCGCGAGTGTGTTAGTTTGCTTTTGTGTTTGATTAACCTATGTTGATATCTTCAGCTGCCACCTTCAATTATATATGGCTAATAGAGTGTTTTAATGATCCAAAAAATAATCCCAACCAATGTGATCACCGGGTTTCTAGGTGTGGGTAAAACATCCTTTATAAAGGCGTTATTAAGCCAAAAACCAGAGCATGAAGTATGGGCTGTATTGGTTAATGAGTTTGGCGAAATCGGCATTGATGCGGGTTTATTAGGCAGTAACAACGCGCAAATACAAATAAAAGAAGTGGCAGGTGGCTGCATGTGCTGCGCTGCAGGATTACCGATGCAGGTGGCGATTAATCAGTTAATCACTAAAGCTAAACCTGATCGTTTACTGATAGAGCCAACAGGGCTTGGCCATCCGCAAGAAGTGCTTAACGTTTTGATGGAGCCGCATTACCGGCAAGTATTATCGATGCAATCTTGCATTACTCTTGTTGATCCGCGAAAGCTGAGCGACACTCGCTACACTGATCATGAAATTTTTAACCAACAGTTACAAGTGGCAGATCTTGTGTTGGCCAGTAAAGCAGATTGTTATGAACACGAGCATATTGCCACATTGCAAGATTACCTCAGCGCGAATTTAGTAGGGAAAAACTGTGCGGTTGCAAAATGGAGCCATAAGCTGAGTGACGCGTTAATGCCGGCTATTTTAGCCTCAATGGCGCGGCCTCATTACGTGTCTACAGTTAACATTACTTCTGCGACAAAAATGGTGGCAGTACAGCCTAAATCGCGCTTGTTAGACACGAACTACAGCCCGTTATTCGCGCCAGAACTGGCGACGCAAGCAGTTGAATTTGATGCGCGAGGCGTACTGTGTAAGACCAAGCAAGCCGATGGTTTTTATAGTTGCGGCTGGGTGTTTGATGTTAATTATGAGTTTGATTTTGATAAGTTAATCGAGCTAATTAAACGCTTTGATGTTATTCGATTGAAAGCTGTCATGATTACTGACGAAGGCATCGCGGGCTTTAATGGGGTGGAATCTGAACTGTCTGTGATAGAGCTTGATGACGCAATGGACTCCAGAATAGAGTTACTGTCGATGTCGGCAATTAATCGTGAGGAGGTAGAGGCCGCACTAATTGCAGCGAGCACGTCGTAATACATTCATTTTTAATGGCTACATTTACCCTTTTTAGCCTAGTTCGAGGCTCGGAGATGGTGTTATTTGGGGATAACATGCAGTGCTCAACAGCGAATGCGTAGCGATAAAGGTAAACGCTTGACGCTTACCTCGCTTTGCTACTGCATGTGTATTGAGGTGTCATTACAGCCTCGGTATGAGCATGTTACTCATGTGAGAGCTTTGCTTGAAAAAGCGCATATTCATTGATTGTGGGCAAAGATGGAAAGGCTCCTTTTTGGCAACATGCTAGCGCCCCACAGGTGGTTGCAAAATCAATGATGGAGTGTAAGGCGTTGTTGTCAGCTGTGAGTTGCTGTAATGATTTACCTGCGGTGATATATTGATTAATGTTTAGTAACATCGCGCCGACAAAAGCATCGCCGGCTGCGGTGGTATCGTGAACATCGATTTCGGGGATCGCACACTGACCATGATAATGGGGAGTATAGTAGTGCACGGGTAAATGGCCGTTACTTATCACCACAAGTGACACCCCTTGGTCAAAGCATGCGTGGATCCAAGCTAATTCTTGTTGTGTTTGTTGCGATAGTAAAAAATCTAATTCTTCACGTGAAAGCTTTAAAATATCGCAATGGTTAATGCATTGGCTGATCCGTTGGTAGGCAAGCTGTGGCTCTTGCCATAAATTGACGCGTAAATTAACATCAAAACTACGTAAACAATGGTGTTTTTTGGCGAGACTTAAGCCGTGTAAGGTGGTTTCATAAATCGTTTGCTCTGTTAAGCTGTTGGAGCAAGCATGGAACAGGTTATTGTCAATAAAGGCTTGTGGATTAAAGTGCGACGGTAAAAATAACAGATCTGCGGCGGGTGGCCGATAAAAGCTGAAACTGCGCTCACCCATTGCGTCAAGGGAGACAAACGCTAATGCGGTTTTAGCTTGCGAGGTTTGTAAGCAATACTGGGTATTAACATGGTGCTTATTTAACGCCGCTAATAGGTAATCGCCAAACATATCGTGACCGAGCATGCCACAAAATGCACTGTCTCCTCCAAGCTTTGCGTAAGCTACGGTCACATTTGCGGGCGCCCCACCAGGGTATTTAGTGAAACTTTCTGGCTCTTTCCCATCAGATAAAAAATCAATCAGTACTTCACCAAACGCAAGCAAACTCATGATGATACCTCCTGTAACTGCAATGCTTTTATCACTTCATAACATGCTCCCATGGTGTGATAATCGGTTTTTCCGCCAGCAGGACTTTTAATGTCGTTGTAATGGTTGTTATGTTGGTCGAGTATAAAGTACCAAGCACCATGTTGGTGATCGATCATATGGCGCCAAGCATATTGCCAAATCTTTTGATACCAATGCCAATAGTGCTCTTTATGGGTGGCGGTGGCGAGCAGGGCTGCTGCCGCTAAGCTTTCTGCTTGTACCCAAAAGTATTTATCGTGATCGCAGATGGTTTTTTCTGGCGAAAAACCATAAAAAATACCGCCTTGAGTATTATCCCAACAGGTGTCAAGGGCCGCGTTAAATAGCTGTTCGGCACGTTCTAACATCCAAGGCTCTGCTCGATGACGGTGTAAAATACACAGCAGTTTAGCCCACTCAGTGTGATGGCCCGGTTGATACCCCCAAGGTCGATATAAATTTGTCGGATCGTCTTTATTGTAGTCCCAGTCGACTTGCCAGTCTGCACTATAGTGCTCCCATATTAGTCCATGACTTAATTTTGCTTGCCTGACAGTAATGTTATGAGCTAATAAATAAGCACGATCTAAGTATTTTTTATCTGTAGTCACTTCATATGCAGTGAGCATGGCTTCACACATGTGCATGTTGGCATTTTGACCGCGATAGTCGCTAAGTTGGGTAAAATCACCATTCCATTCATCTCGATATAAACCGTATTTTTCGTCCCAATAATATTGCTCAAGCTGTTGCCAGGTTTGTTCTATTTTTCCCCGGCAAGCCTCGATCCCAGCTTTAAAAGCTAATGAGTGACTCAGTAATACAAATGCTAATCCATAACAGTGGTTGGTGTGGTCGGTGGCATTGTTGTCGGACAGTTGCCAAGCATACGCGCCTGTTTTAGGATCTTTGTGTACGGTTTCTAGGAAATCTACTCCATGTTGTACTATCTTCAAATAATCCTGTTGATTCAATTCAATAACCGCCATAGCGTAATTAAAAATAAATCGACAACTGGAGACAAGGTGCTTGTCTTTAGGCTGATAAATATTGCCTTGATGCGTAAAGTTTTGATGAAAACCACCTTGAGGATCAATGCATTTGGGGTGATAAAAAGCCAAAGTGTTTTGAATATGCTGCGTTAGAAAATCAGTGCTTTTGAAGGTGGGTATAGGAGGTGTTGGTTTTTTATCTGTATGTTTAATCATGCTTTTATTCTCTAAGGTGGTAGGTGAATTAAGCATTATGGAGAAGGGCTAATGCCTATTCTTATCACTAAGGTGGAACGCCGTTGACGCTAAATAGTAGTTTACATTGTGCCGTTTTGTTAGTTTGCATAATGTAAGGTATGGTTTTTTTTATCACCTATATCATCGTTAAATTTTGTACATATATGCTGATATTGGTGTATTTTAAAGCAGTTAGAAAATATTAGAGTTAGCTTTTTTGGGCGAATTTTATACTGTGGAGTAAGCTTGTGGCTGGAATATCCCCTGTTTCATCATCTGTTCCTAGATCAGAGCAAACATCGATTGATTATCGATTTCCTTTTGCATCTATGTGCGTGTTGTTTTTTTTCATTGGTTTTATAACGGTACTCAATGATGTTCTTATTCCGCACTTAAAGCATATTTTTTCACTTAATTATGTACAAGCAATGTTGATCCAATTTTGTTTTTTCAGCGCTTATTTTATTGTCTCGGTGCCTGCTGGCGCTTTGGTGCATAAAATTGGTTATAAAAACAGTGTGGTTGTTGGGCTGCTCACTGCAGCTTTTGGTTGCAGCCTGTTTTATCCCGCCGCCGCGTTGCATCTATATTGGTTCTTTTTATTAGCACTGTTTGTACTTGCGAGTGGTTTAACGATTTTACAAGTCTCCGTTAATCCTTATGTTGTTGCACTAGGAGATGAGAGCATGGCATCGAGCCGGTTAAGTTTGGCGCAGGCGTTAAACTCTCTGGGAACCACTACCGGGCCTTTTTTTGCGGGGCTCATGTTGCTATCTACCGCCAGTGTTGTGGCTGGAGTTGGCGGGGTGAAGCTGCAATATATTCTTTTAGCAACGATGTTATTAATATTAGCCATTGTCATAAAGATGCTTAAATTACCGGAGCTTAATCAGGCGACTTCAGAGGAAGAAAAACTCGACGGGAGAAGCATTTGGCAAGCTAAGCAAACCCTTTTTGGCGCATGTGCGGTTTTTTTCTATGTGGGCGCTGAAGTCGGAATAGGCAGCTTTTTAATCAGTTATTTTGAGCAACAAAACATTGGTAATATGTCTGCTACCAGCGCCGCGCATTTTGTGGGTTACTACTGGGGTGGAGCCATGATAGGTCGCTTTTTTGGCGCTTGGGTAACACGTGTCGTTAAACCTCAATCAGCGCTCATCTTTAATTGTATTGCCGCTATTTTATTATTAACACTGTCTATGCACAGCACAGGCTATGTTGCAA
Organism: Shewanella sp.; assembly: GCA_028223395.1. Taxonomy (GTDB): domain Bacteria; phylum Pseudomonadota; class Gammaproteobacteria; order Enterobacterales; family Shewanellaceae; genus Shewanella. Next base: position 14,506 of record JAOIUG010000012.1, on the reverse strand, counting down.
TGTGGTCGATTTTATTAGTGGGAGTATTTAACTCTATTATGTTTCCGACTATTTTCTCTTTAGGTGTTAACCATTTAGGTGAGCACAGTAGCCGAGGTTCAGGCTTGTTATGTTTAGCCATCGTGGGAGGAGCCATTATGCCGTTAGTGCAAGGGCATGTGGCTGATTGGTTAGGCATACAAAATAGCTTTATTATTCCGGCAATCAGTTATTTTGTCATTATTGGCTTTGCACTCAGTGCCACTCGATTAACACGTAAGTGGGATGAACAGCAAACGCTGTGAGTGCTGGTTGTAAGTAAAAGCGTCTGCCCTATACAGTGCAGACGCTTTTTTATTTCATCTCATGGCTGTTAAGGAGGGAGAAATGAACTATCGAGTACACTCTTCTAGCAAGTAAGCTAAGTGTCGGTATGACACGCCGCTGTGTTGAGTTAAGCCAACCTCACACATGCGGTTAGCGTAATAGCCTTCTTTGACATCAACAGGGATAAGCTTTTTGATATTACGTAGCGCACTGGCATTGATTTCGGGCTTATAAAGTCCTTTCTCACCGGCATATCCGCAGCAATCAATGCCAGCAGGTCGTACGACTTGTGTGCTACAAGCATCAACAATCGCTTCCATTTTAGGTTCAATCTTCATCTTACGTGCGCTGCAACCAAGATGCAGTGCAACCGCAGGTTTCTTGCTCGTTATGGTTAATTTATCCAGTAATTTGTCATGGATAAAGTCCACCATATCAACAATCTCAACCTTGTCGGTTAATGAGCTGTCACCGGTAAGCGTACGGTAGGTACAAGATAACGCATCAATAATGACTGGCAGTTTTTTGCCTTGGGTCATTGCGGTCACAGCTTCAATTAACTCTTTGCGTTTTGCATCGGCATTTTTAAAGTCACCCTTTGACTCCCACATTTGACCGCAACATAGACTTCGGGTTTTCTCTGGAGTGATAACGTTGTAACCGCAGCGCTCTAGTAGAGTTACGACCACTTCTGGTAAGGCTCTATTGTCAGGATCTTTTGGAGTCGGACCAAATGTGCGCCCGCCACAAGCAGGGAAGTAAACCACGGTTTCTTGCCCAGCTATTGGTGCGGCAAGTTTTGGTAACTTACCGCCTTTAGGGAAGTCAGGATTCCAGTAAGGTACTTCTTTTGTCACTACGCGACCGGCTTTCATCATCGCACCAGTAACAGCGCTACCGGTGATTTTATTGATCGTGCCTAACACATTAAAACCTGTGCTGATCACTTGGTTTACCGCGCCAAAATGCTTAGCTTGGAAATCGAGCACTTTTTGCTCGGTGGTGCTGATGTAAGGCGTTCTCAGTTTACGCACTAACTGACCCATACTGTTATCTACCGGGCAGGCAATGGTACAAAGCTGACAAGCGGCGCAGGTATCAACTACGTCATATTTAGCAGCGGCGCGCATTTCGCCGGCAGCTTGTTTATCACCAGATTGCTCAAGACGTTCAATTTCACGCAAGGTGGCGATACGCTGGCGCGGTGACATGTTAAGAGCTGATGTCGGGCAGGTCTTTTCACAGAAGCCGCATTCGATACACTTGTCGACGAGATCATCAACAACTGGGCAGGGCTTAATATTCTTAACGTGAATTTGACTATCGTCGTTAAGAATAACACCTGGGTTTAACAGATTTTCTGGATCAAAGATCTGCTTAATGCGCTTCATTAAGGTGTAAGCATCGCTGCCCCATTCCATCTCTACAAAGGGGGCGACCGCGCGACCTGTGCCGTGCTCGGCTTTCATCGAGCCATCATACTTGTTGATAACCATCTCAGCGACATCCTGCATAAAGGCATGGAAACGCTCAATATCTGCTTGAGAGTTGAAGGTTGGCGTAATGATGAAGTGGAAGTTTCCCGCTAATGCATGGCCATAGATAACACCCTCTGGGTAGTTATGCTTATGAAATAATGCTGTTAAATCGTTTGCAGCGGCAGCAAGATGCTCGAGTTCAAAGGCGACATCTTCAATGATGACAGAAGTGCCTTTTGGTCGCTCGCCACCAATAATTGGGAACAGCCCAGAGCGCATCGCCCAGTATTGACCAAATACTGCGGGGTCGTCACTAAAGGTGATAGGGCGCTCTGTATCAATATGCGCCAGTTTGGCAATAACATCTTGGGTGTAACGCTCGAGGGTGTCTTTATCGTTAGCGCGGGACTCAATAAGCAAAATTGACGCGCCTTCAGGTAGCTCAGATAGCCAAAGTGGCATACCTTCTTTACCTGTAACAGATTTAATCGATGCCCAGTCAAGCAGTTCGGCAGCGGCAACGCTATCACCGACTAATGGCGGAATCGCTTTTGCGGCATCTTCCATATTGAAAAATACTGCCATCGCTGATGCTTTAAAACGTGCTTCATCAACGGTGTTGTAAGTCACCTCTTCCACAAAGGCGAGGGTGCCTTCGGCGCCAACAATAAGGTGGTTGATAAGCTCAAACGGATCGCTAAAGTCGACCAGCGCATTAAGGCTATATCCGGTGGTATTTTTAATGGAAAACTTTTTACGAATTCTGTCAGCCAGTGTGTGATTGTTAATGGTCATTTTTGCTAAATCGAGCAGCGACTTAATCATCTCTGGATGAGTCTTAGTGAACGCAGCCTTAGATGTATCGCAGCCGGTATCAAGTTCACTGCCATCTGCAAAAAGTAACTTTGCAGATGCAATGGTTTGATAGCTGTTTTGCGCAGTACCACAACACATGCCTGAGGCATTGTTTGACACTATCCCGCCAATCTTGGCAGAAGCAAGTGTGGCCGGATCGGGACCAATCTTTTTATTGAGTGGTTTTAGGGCGGCGTTGGCATCAGCGCCAATCACGGCGGTGCCCAATGTAATTTGGTTGGCGTCATCGCTTACTTTTAATGTTCTAAAGCCATCGTGGCCAAGAATAAGCAAAATACCTTCGCCAATGGCTTGGCCAGATAGGCTGGTGCCAGCGGCTCTGAAGGTGACGGGTGCACCATAAGCACGAGCAATGGCAAGTGTACGTTTGGCTTGCTCGAGCGTGTCGGCATGGACAACTATCTCAGGCACAATTCTGAAGTAACTGGCGTCAGTGGACCAAGCAAAACGGCGTACAGGATCATTGGTGGCGGCGTCTTCACCCACTTGCTTATGTAGTGCTACTAATATTGCGTCATAATTAATTGACATCGACTCTACCTCTAAACGTCAGTAATGATCAGTGTTGGCTACTTCGAACTAGAAGCCACCCCATAGTGCAGCAATGCTGCCTGCTATCAGCACATAGCCAAGGGCTACTGGCAGGGTTTTTCGAATGATCTCAGATTCACGTCCAGCCATACCAACGACGGTTGCCGCTGCGACGACATTCATTACACACATCATATTACCGGCATTAGCGCCGATACCTTGCATGGCGAGAATTAACGCGTGGTTAGCGCCAATATTATCAGCCACACTGTACTGAAGACCTGAGAACATCATGTTGGAGAACGTGGCTGAGCCGGAGAGGAAGGCGCCGAAGATCCCTACAATCGGTGATACCCAAGCCCAAACTGCCCCCATACTGCTAGCTAATGTATCAGCCAATGCTACCGGCATTGAGGCAAGCCCGGATGCGTTGTCACCCGAGTTAAGGAATATTTTGACCATAGGCACTGATGCAGCTAAAGAAATAATGGTTGGCACCATCGATTGGCAAGAAGCGAAGATAGATGCTTTAATCGCTGATGATTTCATTCTAAACAAGACAAAGCCTAAAAGACACACAAAGACAAAGAATGCACCCGGTGCATAAAGCGTTGCAAAACCGGCTTTTAGCTCGGTACCAAGTAAGCCTGTCCAGCTGATGTTAAAACTGGTTAACCAAGTTTTAAGCGGTGCAACAGTGCGCGAAAGTACCAACAATGCAGCCATAATAATGTATGGCGACCACGCTGCCACTTGCGAGAACTTTACTTCAGTTGTTAATTCTTGATGCGCTTGGCCGTCATTCTCAGCGAAGTCATTCCAAGGCTCTTTTGGTAGTAAGTATCCTTTTTTTGCGACTGGAATAACCATCGCCATACCGACAAGTGCACCAATGACAGATGGGAACTCTGGCCCGGCAAAATAGTTAATTACCCATGCCGGTACAGTGAATGAAAGGCCTGCAAAGAGCGCGAATTTCCAAATAGCTAAGCCTTCTTTAAAGGATTTATTGCGACCAAAGAAGCCAGTAAGGATCGCGACTATAGTTAACGGGATTAAAGTGCCAGTGATTAAGTCGATGGTGATCATGTGCATAGCAATGAATTGGGCGTAATCAGCAAAACTGCCACCATGCTGGGCAATTTGCTCCGCAGCCATATTGACGCCGCCTTGGGTTAGGCCTTGATCCATACCAAACAAAACGGGTAAGCCAATAGCACCAAACGACACCGAGGTCGAGTCGGCGATTAACGCGACCACCGCGGCGGCAATAGGAGGAATACCCAGTAAGACTAATAGCGGGGCACCAATTGCTGCCGGTGTACCAAAGCCTGCTGAACCTTCAATAAACGAGCCAAATAGCCAACAGATAATAATGACCTGCACGCGGGCGTCAGCACTAATGTTGGTAAAGCCTGCGCGGATAGTATCCATAGCGCCTGAGTATTTTAATGTGTTTAGCAGGAACACGGCCCCAAAAATAATGGTCAATGGGGTTAACGCTGAAAGCAGACCCTCAACCACAGATGCAGCGAGCAAAGTGGTATCCATTTTCCAAACAAAGACAGCGGCTAGCGCTGTAAAAACCATAGAAATAGGCATCGCTCTTGATGCTGGCATTCGCAAAAACACCAAAAACAGCATCACGCTGATGATAGGGGTTAAGCTGGCGAGTAGTTGGATAAAGTTCATGTTTGCCTCGTTTATGATGAAATGACGAAGTTCGATTATTATTAGGATCTAGTTTTTAACCCTATCAACACTGGAGCATAGCGCTATTAGGATAGAGTCTAGTACACGTTAAATCGCTTACCATGAGTATGATCTGGATCAGTTTGCACTTTAATTGTGCTGAATAATACCGATAGTGAGATGTGCTGCGACTTGTTATTGCTAATGCTGTGAAAAGTGTCACACATATTTTAACCTGTAGTTGCAGGAAATTATTTTACATTCGTTTTTTTAGCGCGTTTATTGATATCTAACCTATTTATTCGATTAAGCTGCTGGCTTTAGCGCGAGAATGATCGGTTTATTTCATTTCATTATGTTAGGTTTATTGAAAGTCACAACAGCGCAATGTGCAGAAGATCACATTATTAGCAGGTAAAGGGAGAGGTTGTTGGATTGCTAAGCAAGTCGACTTCTCTAAGTCTTTGTTTTTTTAAATTTTTCAATGGAAGTGTTAAACATTGAGTCTATCAATGTGTCCATGTATATGTTGATGCATATGTGAAAAGTAAGGGCAGTAAAGAGTCTTTTATTGATCAATCACGTGATTGAATAACACTCGTTTATTGGTGATTGATGATACAGATCGCTCAAGGACAGCTTGTACATCGATTGGCTGGCCATTTAACAGTCAATAGGCCAACCGGCTTGGTTTTTACGCTAATAGGGCGCTCAAAACAACTGGCTTCCCCAGCCTAATTTACTGCGCAATACATGAAAGTAGTTATGCCCTTTAGGGTGAATAAGATGCAAAGTGTCAGCGCTGCGCTTAATGATGATTTCATCACCAGGAAGCACTGACAAATGCACATGACCATCACAACTGACCTCTAAATTGTCACCGTTGTGTGGCGACACAACCAGTTTAATCATGCTGCAAGCATCAACGACAATTGGCCGGCAAGAAAGCGTATGAGGGAACATGGGGACTAAAATCATCGCCGCCAAGTTAGGTGTCAAAATCGCACCGCCTGCTGATAATGAGTAAGCCGTTGAGCCGGTTGGAGTTGATACAATCATCCCATCAGCACGCTGGCTATACATGAATTTATCATCGATGTAGACTTCAAATTCAATCATGTGAGCAATTTTACCCGGGTGAAGCACCGCTTCGTTGACAGCAGTGTTACTCGATTTAAGCTCGCCATGACGATGAACCTCAGCTTCGAGTAAGAAGCGCTGCTCAGTATCAAATTCGCCTTCCAGCACCTTTGATAACGCCGGTTCAAATGAGTCGGGAGGAAGATCAGTCAGAAAGCCTAAATTGCCTCGGTTAACACCGATCACGGCAACATCAAACCTAGCCAATACGCGCGCCGCGCCCAGCATATTACCGTCACCCCCGACAACAATAGCGAGATCGCATTGCGCGCCGATCTCTAACAGATCAACCGAATGAGTATGTGAACCGACATCTGCGGCCACGCGCTCTTCAACCAGTACACGGTAGCCTTGCATTGTTAACCAGTGATGCAATCGCTTTAAGGTTAAGTTTGTGCCTTCATGGTTAGGCTTACCAATAAGTCCAATAGTGTGAAAGGTATTGCTCATATTTATGTTAGATCCAGCTTTAGGCCTTGAAACCTTAAAATTGATCCCCATAATATGCCCAGAGCATGCAGAAACAAAGCATTTTTAGCTGGAGCAAAAATGAGCAACGAGACAAATAAAGCGCAAGACAACCAAATCGATGAGCAAGTTGAATCGGCTGTAGAAGGTGAATTACTGACAGACACTAGTGATGAAGCCTCGTTAATGGACGAACTAACGCAAGCTAACTTCCGAGTAGAAGAGCTAGAAAAAGCGTTGCAAGAAGCACAATCAACCGTGGATTCACAAAAAGATTCTGTGATCCGCGCCGCTGCAGAAGTAGACAATATCCGTCGCCGTGCTGCGATTGATGTGGAAAAAGCGCGCAAATTTGCACTTGAAAAATTTGCCAATGAACTACTGCCAGTGCTTGATAACATGGAGCGCGCACTGCAAGGTACTGACGCCGAAGCTGAAGCCACCAAAGCTATTTATGAAGGCGTAGAGTTAACGGCTAAGAGTTTTGTTAGCGCGGTTGAGAAGTTTGGTTTAACGCAAGTTGATCCACAAGGCGAAGCATTTAATCCTGAGCTTCATCAAGCCATCGGCATGCAGCCAAGCGCTGATTTCCCTGCCAATACTGTAATGATGGTGATGCAAAAAGGCTACACCCTTAACGAGCGCCTATTGCGTCCGGCAATGGTGATGGTGTCACAAGGTTAATCCATTAAGTTTACTCATCGTTTAAAACTTAAAAGGACTGCCAATGCAGTCCTTTTTTATACGTCGAGCAACAGTAAGTTAGCGTGCTAATGTAGATTTTAAGCTAAATATGTTTCAATCTGTTGTTGAATACCTGCAGCGTCAAGTCCAAGCTCACTGATGATCTCATCAGCAGCGCCATGTTTGATAAACTCATCGGGTAAACCAATTTGCAATACTGGTTTTGGCAGTTTCAAGGTTTGCAGCAACTCAAGTACACCAGAGCCTGCGCCGCCCATAATGGCGTTTTCTTCAACGGTAACGAGCACATCATGGGTTTCAGCTAACGCTTTAACCAAGTCAACATCAAGCGGTTTAACAAAGCGCATGTCAGCGACGCTAGCATCCAGTGCTTCAGCAGCGGTTAAGCAATTTGCCAGTGTCGTACCAAAGTTAAGAATGGCAACCTTTTGTCCTGTGCGCTTTATTAACCCTTTACCGATAGGCAGTGCTGTCATGGTTTCCATTTGCTTCGCGCCGGTTGCACTGCCGCGAGGGTAGCGCACTGCGGTCGGCCCTGCTTTGTAGCAATAACCGGTGTACAGCATTTGTCGACATTCATTTTCATCAGATGGTGCCATGATGACCATATTTGGCACGGTGCGCATGAAACTTAAATCAAATGCGCCTTGGTGAGTTGGGCCGTCGGCGCCAACAATACCACCGCGATCAATAGCAAATACGACGGGGAGCTTTTGTAATGCCACATCGTGGATTAACTGATCGTAACCGCGTTGTAAAAAGGTCGAGTAAATGGCCACTACTGCGGTTAAGCCTTCACAGGCAAAGCCTGCTGCTAGTGTGACGGCGTGTTGTTCGGCAATGGCAGCATCAAAATATTGCTTGGGAAAACGCTGAGAAAACTCAACCATGCCTGAGCCTTCGCGCATTGCAGGGGTGATAGCTAATAAGTTTTCATCTTTTTCTGCAACATCACACAACCACTTACCAAACACTTGTGAAAAGGTTGGGTTACTGGGTTTGCTCGCGGGTTTTTCAAAGGTTGAGGGATCGAACTTGGGGACAGCGTGCCACCCAATGGGATCTTTTTCGGCAGGTGCATAACCCCGACCTTTTTTCGTCATGATATGTAACACTTGTGGGCCGCTGAGGTTACGCATATTACGTAACGTCTCAACTAAAGCGTCAACATCGTGGCCGTCAATGGGGCCGATATAGTTAAAGCCCAGCTCTTCAAAGAGTGTGCCTGGTACAACCATCCCTTTGAGATGTTCTTCTGTACGCTTGGCCATTTCTTTGATGACCGGCATCCCTTTAAGCACTTTTTTACTGCTTTCACGGATCGAACTATAAAATCGGCCAGACATCAGCTGAGCAAGGTGATTATTGAGCGCTCCTACGTTTTCAGAGATAGACATCTCATTATCATTGAGGATCACCAACATGTCTTTTTTGAGATCGCCGGCATGGTTCATGGCTTCAAATACCATACCGCCAGTCATGGCACCGTCACCGATCACAGAGACGACTTTTCGGCCCGCTTGCTCTTTTTCAGCGGCAACGGCCATGGCCAGTGCTGCACTTACTGAAGTACCAGAGTGACCGACACTAAAGGTGTCGTATTCGCTTTCTTCACGCCAAGGGAACGGATGAACACCGCCTTTTTGGCGAATGGTGTGCATGTTATCACGGCGGCCGGTCAAGATTTTATGTGGGTAAGCTTGATGGCCTACATCCCAAATAAGTCTGTCAAAAGGCGTGTTATAAACGTAGTGGATCGCCACTGTCAATTCGACAGTGCCAAGGCCTGAGGCAAAATGCCCACTTGATTTACCTACTGACTTCAAAAGGAAACCTCTAAGTTCGTTAGCCAATTGTGGCAGTACGGCTTGAGGGAGCTGTCTTAGCTCATCAGGGGTATTTGCCTGTGCAAGCACAGGAAACTGAGAAATGTCAAAACTCATATTGAGATTCTTTGTCTCTTATTTATACTCTTCGCTCAATGATAAAGCGGGCGAATTCGGCAATTAACTGGCTATTGTAGGGTAATTTGGCCAGCGCTGATAGTGCATCGTCAATCAAACTTGTTGCGGTTTGTTGGGCACCTGCTAAACCTAGCAGTTTGGGGTAAGTGCTTTTATTGGAGTCGGTGTCCGAACCTTGGGGCTTACCAAGCTCTTCTGTGCTGGCAATAATATCTAAAACATCGTCTTGGACTTGAAACGCTAAGCCGATGGCGTCAGCAAAATCGAGTAAGATTTGTCGCTCAATCGCGTTTGTGTTTGCCGCGATAATGGCAAATTCAACAGCGCAGCGAATGAGCGCGCCAGTTTTTAGTTTATGTAACTGGATAAGTGTGGCCAGCTCGATGTGGGTGTCGGTGGCGGTTAAATCCATGGCTTGCCCACCACACATGCCGTGATATCCCGCCGCTTTTGCTAAGGCTTTTACCATTGCTAATTGTTGTGAGGGGCTCAGTCCATCGGTAGGCTCACTGATGATTTCAAATGCCAATGATTGCAAGGCATCTCCAGCCAAAATGGCGGTCGCTTCGTCAAAGGCAACATGTACCGTGGGCTGACCTCGGCGTAAGGCGTCATCGTCCATGGCTGGCAGATCATCATGGATCAATGAGTAGGCATGCACACATTCAATTGCCGCGGCGCATGCATCTAAGATCTCAAGCTTGACGTTGAGCATGTCGCCAATGGCATAAACCAAGAAAGGCCTGATGCGTTTCCCGCCCACTAAGGCGCCTTGTTTCATGGCCGCTTTTAATTGAAGATCAATGTCATCAAGCGCATCAATACGCGCGCTCAGTTGCACGTTTATTCGTTGTTGATGTAACGCCAGTGTCTGTGCTAACAATTATTCACCCTCAGAGTCATAAGGCTTTAGGGTGTCAACACCCTCTTGGGTCATTAATACTGTGACTTTTTGTTGTGCGTTGTCTAATTTATGTTGGCTATTACGCACAAGCTTAATACCGCGCTCAAATTGTTTGAGTGCATCATCAAGTGCGACATCACCGTGCTCCAGATCTGCAACAATTTTTTCTAATTCGCAAAGTGATTCTTCAAAAGAGAGGTTTTCAGGTTTTTTTGCCACGATGGTTATTCCTAGAATGAAGCGACCCACAAAGTATATCAGCAGGACACAAGGGTCAAATGAAGCCGTTTAATATTTGAACAAAAGCTTCTTTTAGTATATAAGTCGCTCGCTTTTAGGCCGTTCTTTATTCACGCTTGCTGTTATGCCGCGGCGAGGACAAGAAAAAGAGCTTAATTCTCTCTCGTGCATTATGTTAACGGATCTCACATAAAAAAGACGGGAAATATCACTCAAGAGATCGCAAACTCGGTCGTTATACTCAATGGACGATTATAAAATGTTCGCTAAGTCATGACTTGTTTGTTTGGTACTTGTGGTCGTGTTCGTGTCGTAATATTGTTGTTCACGAGTATCCAATGTTGGTTAATAGAGCGTCGAGCATGGAACGTATGAGCGTTAGTTTAGTATTTGAGGAGCAATTTTGGATTTAGCAACCCTAATCGGGCTGATCGGTGCATTTGCGTTTGTGATCATGGCAATGGCAAGTGGTGGCGATATTGGCATTTTTATGAGCGTACCGTCGCTATTAATTGTCGTGATAGGCTCGCTGTTTGTGGTGATGATGAAATATAACCTCAAACAATTTCTGGGGGCCGCTAAAATAGCCGCCAAAGCTTTTATTTTTAAATTGGATAAGCCTGAAGCGCTCATAGAACAATCTATTGTGATGGCTGACGCCGCTCGAAAAGGCGGTTTTTTGGCCCTTGAAGAGGCAGAGATCAGTAATAGCTTTATGCAAAAAGCCGTAGATATGCTGGTCGATGGACACGATGGAGAGGTGGTCCGTGATGCACTAGAAAAAGACATTGCGTTAACAGAGCAACGTCATCGATTGGGGATCGGGATCTTTAAATCGATTGGCGATGTGGCGCCAGCAATGGGCATGATTGGTACTTTAATTGGCTTAGTCGGCATGTTATCAAATATGGAAGATCCTAAGTCAATTGGGCCAGCTATGGCGCTGGCGTTATTGACCACGCTTTACGGTGCGGTGGTGGCTAATATGCTGGCACTGCCGATAGCAGATAAGCTATCGCTGCGGATGGATGAAGAAATGCTGAACCGCAATCTGATCATGGATGCGGTATTGGCGATTCAAGATGGACAGAACCCTCGTGTTATTGAAGGATTTCTGAAAAATTACCTGTCTGAAAAGTCACGCACAATAGACACCTTAGGCGGAGAGTAGTTTTATGGCTAAAAAGTCACCATGTGACTGTCCGCCACCTGGAGCGCCGCTCTGGTTAGCGACCTTTGCTGACTTAATGTCTCTGTTGATGTGCTTTTTTATTTTATTACTCGCATTTTCTGAGCTCGATGTGATGAAATTTAAACAGATAGCGGGCTCCATGAAGTATGCCTTTGGCGTACAAAACAAAGTTGAGGTGAAAGACATCCCAAAAGGGACCTCGGTGATCGCACTGGAATTTAGACCGGGCAGGCCAGAGTCGACGCCGATTGAGATTATTAATCAACAAACCACTGAAATGACAGAGCCAACGTTGGAGTTTCAAGCAGGTGATGACAGCAGTGCAGGCGGTGTACAACAGCAACGCGGCGAACAACGTGGCGGCGAGTCATCCTCTACAGCACAAGAGCAAGAAGAGGCCAAAAGCGCGAAGTCAGAGGCAGAACGCTCAGCACAAGAACAAATTAATCAACAAGTTAAAAAAATGGCGCAGGAACTCAATAAAGAAATTGTCGACGGCGCGATTGAAATTGAATCATTAGGGCAGCAAATTATTATTCGTATTCGCGAAAAAGGCGCGTTTGCCTCCGGCTCAGGTTTTTTACAACCACGCTTTAAGCCTATCGTAAAGCGCGTGGGAGCCTTGCTCAAAGATGTGCCTGGTATTGTGACTGTTTCAGGACATACTGATGATTGGAATATTGCCAATGAGTTGTACAGCTCCAACTGGGATCTATCCAGTAAACGTGCAGTGGCAGTTGCCCATGAGATGATTAAAGTCAAAGGCTTTGACCAACAAAGATTAAAAGTGGTTGGCATGGCATCTTCAGCCCCATTGGTAGAAAATAACTCTCAAACTAACCGCGCCCGTAATCGCCGTGTCGAAATAGCCATTGAGCAAGGTAAAGCGAAAGAATCTGCTGAGATCAGGGTCACACGGTAGTGGGTTTTAGTGATAGTGTAACAACAAGGCAGCCACAGTAACGTGGCTGCTTTTAGCAACCTCGCCTTTAAAATCAAGCGTTTCTGAATTGACTACATATTTAGTATGATTGGTATTATAATCGGCGCCATTGCTGTTTACATTTGCCCCGCGGAAGACCCATGAAATTTATCGTAAAACTGTTCCCTGAAATCATGATGAAAAGCAAGCCGGTAAGAATGCGCTTTACCAAAATGCTTGAAACCAACATTCGTAATGTACTTAAAAAAGTCGATGAGTCGGCAAAAGTGCAGCGCCAATGGGATAAAATCATGGTGATGGTACCAGATGATCGCCCAGAGCTTATTGAAGCATTTGCAGAGCGTTTAGGCTGTATTCCTGGGATCGCCCACGTGCTGCAAGTGAGTGTGAGCACTTTTGAGTCTGTTGATGATATCTACCAACAAACCTTAGCCGTATATAAAGACCAGCTAGCAGGCAAGACTTTTTGTGTGCGTGTGAAGCGTGCAGGTAAGCATGACTTTAACTCTATTGAAGTTGAGCGTTATGTCGGAGGAGGCTTAAATCAGTTTACTGAGGCGGCAGGAGTGCGTCTTAAAAACCCTGATATGACGGTCAACCTTGAAATTGATAACGAGCAACTGTATTTGGTTGATAAGCGTATTCAAGGTCTTGGTGGCTTCCCTATGGCGACACAAGAAGATGTGCTCTCTTTAATCTCAGGAGGCTTTGATTCTGGAGTGTCGAGTTACCAGTTTATTAAACGAGGCTCGCGTACTCATTATTGCTTCTTTAATTTAGGCGGCGATCAGCACGAAATTGGTGTTAAGCAAGTGGCTTATCATTTATGGCAAAAGTACGGTGAATCACATAAAGTCAAATTCATTTCAGTGCCTTTTGACCCTGTCGTGCAAGAGATTTTAGAGCGCGTAGATAACGGGCAAATGGGAGTTGTACTTAAGCGTATGATGATGCGAGCAGCAGCTCGGGTTGCGGATAAAATGGGAATTCAAGCACTCGTCACAGGTGAAGCTATGGGGCAAGTCTCTAGCCAAACATTGACTAACCTGAATGTCATCGATCGCTGTACCGAGCAGCTGATCTTACGCCCATTAATCGCAATGGATAAGCAAGATATTATTAATATCAGCCGTGATATTGGGACCGAAGATTTTGCGAAATCCATCCCTGAGTATTGTGGCGTTATTTCACAAAAACCAACAGTAAAAGCAGTGTTAGCTAAGGTTGAAGCTGAAGAAGCTAAGTTTTCAGATGATCTCATTGATAAAGTGATTGCCGATGCAGTGATTATTGATATTAAAGAGATTGCAACGCAGATGGACACTAAAATTACTGAAGCTGAAACCGTAACAGGGTTTAATGCTGATGAAGTGATTATTGATGTCAGAGCGCCTGAAGAGGAAGAAAAAGCCCCGTTGACAATAAAAGGCGTTGCCATTAAAGCCATTCCATTTTACAAATTAGCGACTCAATTTGCCGACTTAAATAAAGAGAAAACTTATTTATTGTACTGTGACCGTGGCGTGATGAGTAAATTGCAAGCACTGTATTTACAAGAGCAAGGCTATCAAAATGTGAAGGTTTACCGCCCATAGGTGAGCAGATTGTGAAGACAGCTGTTTTGAAGTAACAGATCCGAAGTGCGATATTCGCACTTCGGATTTTTTCAATTTATCAATGGCATAAAAACCACCTATGTAAGGTGGCTTAAGGATAAACAGTATCACTAAGACGTTAATTCATTAAAGTACTGGAGATTAGTCTACTGTTTAGTTTGGTGCAATGCAGCGTGATTTACTCAGCAAGTTGTGCTGTTTCAGTGATCTTGTCAGCCTTAAACTGATCAGCAACCAACATTGTGTTGAGCTCTTCACTTAACTCAAGCTGCATAAGCTCCATGCTTTCTGTTAAGTTAGCACTGATGGTCGATTCTAGCTTCGTTGTATCAACAATCATCTCATCAGCACAAACTGACGTAGAAAGAGATAACATTGCGACAAAAAAAGCAGTTTTAAGGTTTAACATGTTCAATAGCCTCCAAGCTAAGTACGGGGTGGTTAGACTCCC
>JAOIUG010000128.1 GCA_028223395.1 Shewanella sp. | reverse complement strand
CCAAGTTAGCGCCATATTATGGGATCAAAAAAGCCAGCGGCAATGCAACTGGCTTTTTTTAAGGGTAGTAAAAGCATTCGGTTGGCGTATTGATTCAAGCACTTATTTAAAGCACTTATTCAAAGTGCTTATCCAAAATGCATAGTCACTATGCTGCTTGCTCTTGTTTCGCAACCTCAAGCACGCGGGCTTTAAGTTCTTCAGGGTCAAAGTCATCGACATTAATCGACTTCATGCGCCCTAGCTCAGCACGTTCCAGCAACGCCACTTCATCTTCACTCAGAACACCTAATGCTTTGCCTTCAGCGGCAATTTTATCTAACCACATAAACGGTAAACGCTTACCGGCAGCTTTACAGACCTTATCGTAGATAGGCTCTGACGCCAGGATATCCTTAAAGGTTTGCTCTTGAATACCCACAGGGTTGTGCTCGCTAGGTGTCCAAAACTGGCCTTTACCCATACGCTCACGGCTAGCGCAAGGGGTTTGCATGATCTTAGCCACCTTATGGTCGAGCACATCTGTAGGACGTTTTAATGGACGACCAAATGGGAAGATAATGGCGCGCAGTGGCAAACCAAGGCCCATTGGGAAATTGTCGAGAAGATCATCGAGTGATGTTTGCAGCTTGTACAATGCATCTTCAACCGCCCATTGGACTAAAGGCAGATCTGCACTTTGGCGTCCTTCATCTTCATAGCGTTTCAGTGTGGCTGAGGCAAGGTATAGCTGGCTGAGTAGATCACCTAAGCGAGCCGAAATGCGCTCTTTACGCTTAAGGTTACCACCGAGTGTTGCCATCGCAAGATCCGATAGCAGTGCTAAGTTTGCACTAAAGCGGTTCATTTGTTGGTAGTAACGCTTTGTTTTATCTGAATAAGGCGCATTAGAGAATCGGCTTGAAGTAAGACCTAACCAGAAGCTGCGAACGAAGTTACTGGTCGTAAATCCAATATGACCAAAGATAGCGGCGTCAAAGTCACGCAGACCTTTGCTTGCGTCAGGATCAAACGCTGACTCCATTTCTGCCAGTACGTAAGGGTGACAGCGGATAGCGCCTTGACCATAAATAATCATTGAGCGGGTCAGAATGTTGGCCCCTTCAACTGTAATGGCGATAGGCGCAGCCTGATAACCACGCCCTAGGTAGTTTCCTGGGCCTAAACACACTCCTTTACCACCGTGAATATCCATAGCATCAATCACACAACTTTGCATTCTGTCGGTTAGGTGATATTTAACAATCGCTGAGATCACAGAAGGTTTCTCGCCTAAATCGATACCAGTGGTGGTTAGCGTAGTCACAGCGTCCATCAAGTAAGCATTACCGCCGATCCGCGCCATTGGCTCTTCAATTCCTTCAAGTTTACCGATAGGCAGTTTGAATTGACGACGAATACGAGCGTATGCCCCTGTGGCTAATGCGGCCGTTTTAATGCCACCGGCAGAGTTAGAGGGCAGGGTAATGCCACGGCCAACCGATAGACATTCAACCAACATTCTCCAACCTTGGCCTGCCATCTCTGGACCACCAATGATAAAGCTAAGCGGAACGAATACTTCATTACCGCGGGTTGGACCATTTTGGAACATGCAGTTTAGTGGGAAATGCCGGCGGCCTGTTTCAACCCCTTCAATGTCAGTAGGAATAAGTGCACAGGTGATCCCGAGCTCTTCTTGCTTACCCAGTAACTGATCTGGATCGCGAAGTTTAAAGGCAAGTCCCAGTACGGTCGCGACTGGCGCTAGCGTAATATAGCGTTTGTTCCAAGTCAGTTTCATACCTAGCACTTCTTCACCTTCCCACTGGCCTTTACACACGATGCCAAAGTCTGGGATTGCGCCTGCATCGCTGCCAGCTTCAGGGCTTGTTAATGCAAAACAGGGAACTTCTAAGCCCTTTGCAAGGCGGGGAAGATAGTGATCTTGTTGAGCTGTTGTCCCATAGTGTTGCAGTAATTCACCGGGACCGAGTGAGTTAGGAACACCTACGGTCGAGGCCAATTCACTGCTTAAACCGGCAAGCTTTTG
This sequence comes from Shewanella sp., assembly GCA_028223395.1. Classification (GTDB taxonomy): domain Bacteria; phylum Pseudomonadota; class Gammaproteobacteria; order Enterobacterales; family Shewanellaceae; genus Shewanella. The sequence goes on along the minus strand of JAOIUG010000128.1, from coordinate 572 downwards.
TAAAACTCGAGATTGGGCGTAAGCTGAATACTCTAAACCGCCGTACTTCTTTTTGATGATCATGGCAAAAAAACCATGATCTTTTAAATACTGCCAGATCTCTTCAGGTAAATCGGCGATTTCATGAGAGACTTGATGCTGATTAAGCATCTTACAGACTTCTTCAACCGGGCCGTCTAAAAAGGCTTGTTCGTCAGCACTGAGCATGGCTTTTGGGTAGTTGTGAAGTTTGCTCCAATCGGGTTTTCCTGCAAATAGATCCGCTTCCCACCAGGTCGTACCGGCTTCAATCGCTTCTTTTTCCGTGGTCGACATTTCAGGCATGATCCCACGATACATTTTCAAAAGTGGGCGAGTGATAAAATTTTGCCTGAACGTATTGAGGTTAAGTGGCAGAGCGATAATAAGAAACACAATCCATAATAACGGGCTGATAACCGCAGTACCTGTGCCGATAGCCATCACGATGGCAGCACCTATGGTTGCAGTAAGAAGGGAGACTCTTAGATAGGCAAAAGCGCCTAAGGTAAAAATCATCGCCAAGATCCAAAGTAGGGTCGTCACTGTTATTC
>JAOIUG010000127.1 GCA_028223395.1 Shewanella sp. | reverse complement strand
TATTCTGTGATCAAATAACTTTCCGGGTAGCCTTGGTTTTTGAGTGTGTCGGTGAGCGTATTTGCCTGTTTTGCTTGTTTGAACGGACCTAATTGTAGTCGATACAGGTTATTTGACTCTTGTAACCGGCTTTTTACGCCATATTTTTTTTCTAGCTGAGTGGCTAATTGTGTCAGTCGAGATTGACTTGAAGACGCAACAACTTGAATGAAATGCTGCTTGGTCTCTTTCATTTGGGCAAGTGCAATCGACTCTGGATTGGCAATGTGGATCACCTCCAGTTGCACATCAGCGGTTCCCGTTTTGAGCATATCAAGCCGGTGCGCCGCGGCGTAAGATAAATCAATTAACCTATCTTGATGAAACGGGCCGCGATCATTAACGCGAATAATAACCGTTTTATGATTGTTAAGATTGGTGACTTTAACATAGCTAGGTAAGGGAAGGCTTTTGTGAGCACCAGACATTGAGTACATGTCATAAGTTTCACCGTTTGAGGTTAGGTGGCCATGAAACTTAGCACCATACCAAGAGGCAATGCCCTTAGCTTTATAACCTTTAGCGCTACTCATAACCTGGTAGTTTTTACCTCGTACAGTGTAATTTTTTTTGTTACCCCCACGGCTATAAGGCTCAAATTTAGGATATGCATCTTCAACTTTAGAGACATCCGGTGCCGATGATGGAGCTTTGTCATTCGCCATATGATAGCGGCTCTGCTGGTTTGTTGAGCATGCGCTGATCATCATAAGCAGAGTCACAACAGTAAGAAGTTTAGTGTGTTGCATAGGCTTTTTTTAGCTCCTGGCTAAACTGATATACCGCCATTGCATATAGCGGGCTTCGGTTATAACGGGTGATCACATAAAAGTTATTCAACCCTAACCAATATTCATTATGGTCCGCTTGCTCAAGTTTGACGAGCAAAGCCGGCTGCGAGACATCAATGTCAACTGATCCTGCAAGGGCGAGATCTGGAGATAAAATATCGGCGACCTTATGTTGCATTTTCTCGCCGGCCCAAGGTGCTAAAGTCGGCTGTGCTGATTTGGTGACATTGAGCTTTAATGCAACAGGTTGGCCTGCTTGCCAACCGTGTTGATGGAAGTAATTTGCGACACTACCAATAGCATCTGTTGGGCTATTAAGGAGATCACGTCTGCCGTCTTCGTCAAAATCAACCGAGTAATGACGATAGCTTGAAGGAATAAATTGCCCAAAACCCATGGCACCGGCATAACTGCCTTTGAGTTGATTAATGTCTAGTTTTTCTTCTTTAACTAACGTTTGTAGGTTGGCAAATTCTTTTCGAAAAAAGTTCGCTCGCGGTGGGTAATGAAACCCTAAGGTGTATAAAGCATCTTTGACAGGATAGTTTCCCATGTAGCTACCGTAGAAGGTTTCGATACCTATAATAGCAACAATTATCTGTGGATCGACGTTGAACATTTTTGCAGCCTTGTTAATGGCTTTAGCATGTTTTTCCCAAAACGTAAGGCCAGCCTGTAAGCGCTTATCTGTTAGAAATATAGGATAGTACTGATACCAAGGTTTGGCTTCCCACGGCTGGGTCATGGCGTCTATAATTTTTTGATTATAAAACGCATTGTCGATAAACGCTTGGGTCTCTTGTTCTGTGAAACCTTGGCTGACTTGTTGCTGCAAAAACTCAGATGTCAATGTGTCCAGTGTCGGCTCGTCAGCATTGGCCGATGCTGAGTTCGATAAAAGGATCAGCAGCAGTGGCAGCATCGTTATACGGTTTAGCAATATCATCGGGTTTATAATCCTTATTCACGTACTAGCGTTTATTGATGATGTCATCGTTGTTAAACGCTAGCCAATCCATTACTGGCTTTGTTACCGGTCGATGAAGCGTCTGTGTGTGTGGATGCTCATTAAGATCCCAAACCCAGCCATAAGTGTCATCATGGATGTACCACCATAACTGATTAATGGCAACGGCACACCTACAACGGGTAGTAATCCGGAAACCATACCAATATTAACAAAAATATAAACGAAGAAGGTGAGCGTGATACTGCCGGCCAGTAAACGCGCAAAACTGGTTTGAGCGCGTGAAGCAATGGTGAGCCCGCGGCCTATAATGTAAAGATACAATAATAGTAACAACAAGCTACCGATTAAACCAAATTCTTCACCGATGACAGCAAAGATAAAGTCAGTATGTCGCTCAGGTAAAAACTCGAGTTGTGATTGGGAGCCATCTAACCAGCCTTTCCCCCACAATCCGCCAGAACCAATCGCAATTTTTGATTGAATAATATGATAACCAGCGCCAAGAGGATCTTTTTCTGGATCCAGTAAGGTCATGACGCGGGTACGTTGATAATCATGCATAAAAAAGAACCACATCGCCGGCAGCATGGCCAGAACGGCAGCGACACAAACACTCACAATACGCCAACTCATGCCGGATAAAAACAGGACAAAAATACCTGAGGCAGCCACTAAAATGGATGTGGCGATCAGTAATGTCGGGATTAATAAAATGACCATCGCGCCTGCTAAATATCGTTTTTTAGGGGGTAATGGAAATTTACTGATATACCAAGCCATTGTAATTGGAAAGGCCAGTTTAATG
>JAOIUG010000126.1 GCA_028223395.1 Shewanella sp. | reverse complement strand
GTTTATCGTCTTTTTAGTTCGAGCAAATAATAATACATAGCCACCCAGACCATAAGATGGGACAGGCATATTTTTATGCTTGTTCTGTTTTTTATATATCAATCGATTTGGTTGCTGGAGTGGCAAGCTAAAAACCTCGCCTTTGACCGTGAAGTGCTTAACGACCACATTAGCGGGCTAAACCTAGGGCTGCCAGGTCAATACTATGATAGCGAGAAGGACAGCTGGCAAAATGGCTTTAGGGATTACGATGCCAAAACCGCCAGGTATCTGCAAAGTGACCCGATAGGTTTAGCGGGAGGGATGAATACTTATGTTTATGCCAACAATAACTCAAACATGTATATTGATCCGTTTGGGCTTACTGCGCTTGAGTATGACCAATCAAGTGGTAATCTGACAGTTGACCCGCAAAATGGACAGTCGCCATATAACATTTCGAGTTCGTCAGGACGAAATGGTTCAACGGATCAAACTGCAAAAAACCAGGGGCCAATTCCTATTGGTAAATATACAGGCAACGCAGGTCAGCTCACTAACCCCAGAATCCTAGGGGACTTATTGCGTAATACACAAGGTGATTGGGGTGATTGGCGAATACCTTTAAAATCAAGTGATGGAACATACACCTTTGGCAGAGATGGTTTTTTCTTACATGGCGGTAGTGGTGACGGCTCCGCAGGTTGTATTGATATTGGTGGAGGGATTATCGGAAATGACCAAACGAATAGACTACTACATGATATTCTTAATGACTCTGATGGCATAATTCATTTGATGGTGGTTCCATAACATGAAAATTAGTAACCCAATCTATGTGGGTGTAATTCATATACTTTGTTTTATTATTGGGTATGTGATGATGCAAGTTATATTTTCGCATTCTGATTCGAGAAATGCATATTCATTAATTAACGGATGGTGGCTAAGTCTATATGCTGGGTTGGTAATCGGCGTAAATTTGCGGTGCTTGATTTCGGCTCTTCCAATAGCGGCAGCAGGTTTAACCGTTCTGTACATTAACGGATTAGGAGATAGCTTGTATCATAACGCCCCAACAACTTTATCCTTCAAATTAGCGTTTGTGATATTCATGCAGACTGCCGTGATAGTAAGCCCTGTATTGATTAACTGTGGAGTAGGTTTATTAGCGGGAAACAAAACTAAATAGCATATGTGACAGAACAGGCATATTTTTATGCTTGTTCTGTTTATTTCAATATTTTGAGCTGATAGATAGCTATCTGATGTGGTATGGCAAGCGAAAAACCTCGCCTTTGACCGTGAAGTGCTTATCGACCAAATTGGCGGTCTAAATCTTGGCTTGCCAGGTCAATACTATGATAGCGAGAAGGACAACTGGCAAAATGGCTTTAGGGATTACGATGTTAAAACCGCCAGGTATCTGCAAAGTGACCCGATAGGTTTGGCGGGAGGTAACAATTTATACCGATATGCACTGAATTCATCGCTGATCTGGTTTGATGAGACAGGGCTAGGGCCAAAAGAGACTGGGGGCGAGCCGAGTGATCAAGGTCGGCCAGGGAGTTCTAATTGTGGCTGTAGTATTAAAGGTGAGGAAATGGGTGGAACTAACTCAGGAGCTTTAACGCAAGAACAAGCTGATAACCTAAATGCATATGTAGCAAATACTACTAATAATGCCGGTTTAGTGTTAGTTGGGGCATCGTTGAAACTACCTCCGGGTGTAAGTGCTACTTTGGGTGCCTTACTTTGGTACTTTAACCGTGAGCAACATCAATGGAAAGCTGGTGATCAACACATACAACGTTATTGGTACAGTGAAAATGGGGAAGGAATTATTACGGAAAATATGGTTATAAATGCAAGTGGTACTGTAGTTATCTCTAATTCATCTTCCTACTATATGGAGGAGTAACATGAACACTCAATTATTAAGAGTTTTAGAAGCTCTTTTTTCAGTTTTTTCTTTTTTACTATTCTGGAAAGTATTTGAATATTTCTCTTTTGTAGGGGCTGTAGCTATTATTTTCATGTGGGCATTAGTTTTCTGGCTCCTCATTAAGTTAAAGAAGAAAGTAAAGAAAGGCGTAAAGTAGCCTTGCTAGATTATGTGACAGGACAGGCATATTTTTATGCTTGTTCTGTTTATTTCAATATTTTGAGCTGATAGATAGCTGATAGCTATCTGATGTGGTATGGCAAGCTAACAACCTCGCCTTTGACCGTGAAGTGTTTATCGACCACATTGGCGGACTAAACCTTGGGTTACCGGGGTTATATTATGATAGCGAGAAGGATAGCTGGCAAAATGGCTTTAGGGATTACGATGCTAAAACCGCCAGATATCTGCAGAGTGACCCGATAGGTTTGGCGGGTGGTAACAATTTATACCGCTATGCATTGAATTCATCGCTGATTTGGTTTGATGAAACAGGTTTGGGGCCAAAAGATACTGGGGGTGATCCTAGTGAGCCGCCGAGGGATTCTGGAGGTTATAAATCTAATTGCTTATTTAGCTCTGGCGGTTTGACTTTACTTAAAAATATAGAAGAACTTCGCCTACAAGCTTATGATGATCAAACAGGAAACAACATTGGTTCATGGGTAAAATATAAACATATTGCCAGCCATTA
>JAOIUG010000125.1 GCA_028223395.1 Shewanella sp. | reverse complement strand
GAAAACAAATAGATCTGACATGTTGCCCTACCTGTAACAAAGTAACCTGCGCAAAATCAGCTCACTGCTGTCGTTGCGGCGCAAAACTAATGGTAAGAGATCACAGCAGCTTGCAGAAAAGTTGGGCGTTGTTGATCACCGCTGCCATTTTATTGATCCCTGCCAATCTTTATCCTATTACCACCCTCACTAATCAAGGGCGGATCACTCAGGACACTATCTTTTCAGGGATTATTCACTTAGTTAAAACCGATATGCTGCCGATCGCTATTATTCTCTTTACCGCCAGCATTTTAGTTCCCATACTTAAAATTATTGGTCTTGCCACTTATTTAACCGCCATTAGTTTTAAACTGCCTATTTCTAAAAAAAATCTCATGATCGGATTTCATATTATTGAATGGATCGGCAGGTGGTCAATGTTAGATCTATTTGTGATTTCATTAACCGTGGCCGTGGTGAATATGGGTCAGCTTTTAGATGCTAGACCCGCACCTGCCGCCACAGCATTCGCCTTAGTTATTTTGCTGACACAAGTTGCAGCAAAAGTAATTGACACTCGTTTACTCTGGGACAGACTGGAATTAGAAGATGACTCAAGCACAAGCCCCTAAAGTCGTTAAAAAAAAGCTCTTTTCACCCATTTGGTTATTACCAATGATCGCCTTTGCTCTGGCCGCATGGCTAGGGATAAAAAGTGTCCGTGAGTCAGGCATCGAAATTAGGATCCACTTTCCTAGTGCCGCTGGGATTGATGTGGGTAAAACCTTAATAAAATATCAAGGCCTTACAATGGGTAAAGTGATCGACATGAGCATTGATGATCAACTCCAAGGCGTTAATGTCGATGTGTTAATGGATTACCGCTCTTCACCTTTACTTAAGCAAAGTACCGAGTTTTGGCTTGTTACCCCTAAAGCCTCTATTACTGGAATTGAGGGGCTAGACACTCTTTTTTCTGGCAATTACATCAGTATGCTGCCCGGTGATGGTTCATCGCGTTCGGTGTTTGAAGCTGAAGTGACCGCCCCTGCTATGCCACCTGGTCATAAAGGGCTTATTATCAATTTAACAACCGATAAGCTCAACTCGTTAGATGTTGGCTCAAAAGTTTTTTATCGGCAGATCCCTGTCGGGCAGATTGTTGGCTACCGCTTAGAGAGTAGCCAAAAAATCTTAATGACAGTGTTTATTGAACAGCAATATGCTGATCTGGTTAAGGTTGATTCGCAATTTTGGAACGTGTCGGGAATAAGTGTGGATGCTTCTTTGGCGGGCATAGAAGTACGCAGTGAAAGTTTAGCATCCATATTAGCAGGTGGGGTCAGCTTTAGCTCAAGCACACTGTCAGAACCTGCGAAAAGCCATCATGAATTTAACCTTTACCCTGATGAAAAACGCGCATTAGGCGGCGTGGATTTTACATTAACAGCCAAGGGAACAGAATCGGTAGCAATCAATACCGCTATTGTCTTTCGCGGTATGAATATTGGCCGGATCACCCATAAAACATTAACGGCTGATGGTGTGTCGTTAGCGGCTAAAATTGATCAACAATATGCACACTTACTTGCTGGCAGTTCAGTATTTTGGTTAGAAGGGGCTGAGCTTTCTTTGCAGGGGATCAATCACCCTGAGCGGCTACTCACAGGCAGTGTCATTAACTTTATCCCTGGTAGCGGACCTGAAAAGCAGCAATATGCTTTGAAAAGTGAAGCGCCCGAGCAACTTGACAGTACAAAGCGCAGGTTGGTTTTACACTCCTTGACCAATCCTGGGATCTCCGCTGGTGCACAGTTGCGTTTCAAGCACATCAACATCGGCACAGTGCTCTCTGCAAGGCTCAGCCCTGCACTCACCGAAGTCGAGTATGACGTTGAAGTTGAAGCTGACTTTATCCGTTTACTCACAAAGGGCAGTTATTTTGTCGCTGAGTCCGCGCTGGAAGTTAATATTGACCTCGATGGGATAGCCGTTAAAACTGGCGATCTGAATACACTAACAAGTGGAGCATTAAATTTAACTCAAGGTGACAGTAAAACATTGCTTAATAACGGCGCGCGGTTAAAGGTATTTGCAAATAATCGCGATGCACTCCAAGACAAAGAACAATCTCAGCGACTTCACTACCAACTCCAAAGTCATGACGCTGCAGATGTCACTCAAGGCTCGCCTGTATACTTTAAAAAGATGCAAATCGGCCAAGTTGAGCACGTACAATGGCAAGCCAACAGCCGTGATTTTATGATTAAAATCAGTATACAAAAGGCTTTTAGCAGCTTGCTATCGAATAAAGCGGTATTTTGGCGCAACAGTGCTTTATCAATTAACGCCAGTTTAAGTGGTGTGGAAATTGATGTAGCGCCATTAGAAGCGGCCATTAAAGGGGGATTATCATTAGGATTATTGGATGTTGCGCTCCCCTCACCAGATCATCAATTATATGACTCGCAGTTTTTGGCATTGAGTCAGTCCAAGGCAATTTCATTAACCTTTCCAGCCGGTGTCAAATTAGCGGCTAAAGCGCCTATTCGTTATCTTGATCATCAAGTTGGCGAGATCCAAGCCGTTAAGCTGAGTGAAGATCTGTCCATGCTCAATGTTTCAGCTTACCTATATGGTGATTACGCCACTCACTTTAAT
>JAOIUG010000124.1 GCA_028223395.1 Shewanella sp. | reverse complement strand
TTCTCGACAAACAACTAAAGCGTCCACTTGAGCGTGTAAAAGGTGTCTCACAAGTGACCCTTTATGGTGTTGAACAAAAGCAAATCGAGATCCGCATTGATGCCGACAAACTGGCCGCCAGTCATATTACGGTTAACGATTTGACGCGGCGAATGCAGCAAGAGAACTTTGTGCTCAGCGCGGGGGTATTGCGCACAGATGCACGCGTGTATCAAGTGTCGCCTAAAGGTGAATTTAGGCACTTAGAAGACATTAAGCATGTCGTCTTGTTACCGGGAGTAACGCTTGGCGATATCGCAACGGTCAAGTTCGCCTTGCCAGAGCGCTTAGAAGGTCGTCACTTGGATCAAAACTATGCCGTTGGTCTTGATGTATTTAAAGAGTCTAGCGCGAATCTTGTGGATGTCTCAGCCCGCGTACTCAAGGTGATAGAGCAGGCAAAACAAGATCCACAGTTCAGTGGCATTAAACTGTTTGTCATGGAAGATCAAGCTTTTGGCGTAACGTCATCATTGCGCGATTTACTGACTGCTGGCTTACTGGGCGCCCTACTCTCTTTTGTGGTGCTGTACTTATTCTTACGTAACCTCAAAATGACCTTGATCGTGGTATCGTCGGTGCCGATTGCCATTTGCATGACCTTAGCTGGCATGTACCTGCTCGGTTATAGCCTTAATGTACTCTCTATGATGGGCTTATTACTCGCCATCGGAATGTTAATTGATAACGCGGTCGTTGTGAGCGAAAGCGTACTGCAAGAAAAGCAACGACAGCAATCCACCTCAGCAAACCAGCAGGAAGTGACAGCGCCACATCACGCTATTTTCAGCGGCGTCGATAAGGTTTCTTTAGCCATTTTGGCTGGCACACTAACCACTGCTATCGTTTTTTTACCCAATATTTTTGGTGTTAAAGTACAGCTCACGATTTTTCTTGAACATGTGGCAGTGGCGATTTGTATTTCGCTAGCGGCATCACTTTTGGTCGCCAAGACATTATTACCGCTCATTTTAAGTAAAATACATTTTGATTTACCCAAAGAAAATCAAAAAAGTGCGCTACAAAAACACTACCAAACAAGTTTAAATTGGGTGCTCGCGAGGCCTAAGCTATCGGGGGTAATAGCCTTATTAATCCTGTGTTCTACTGCGTTACCCTTGGAGATGGTGAAGCAAGATCAATCGGACGGCGAAGGTAACAACACTTTATATATCAATTATCAAGTCGAAGGGCGTCACAGCTTAGATGTGACAGAGGCACTGGTCAATAGCATGGAACAATATCTATACGCTAATAAAGCTGCGTTCCATATTGACTCCGTTTACAGTTACTTCAACGCAGACAGAGCCCAGTCAACCTTGTTGCTCGATAAAGAGGCTGAGATTGACATTAAAGCCCTTAAAAAAACCATTCGTGAGGGATTTCCCACGTTCTCCATTGCCACGCCACAATTTGGGTGGGGCAGTGAAAATCAAGGCATTCGAGTCTCACTCACCGGACGTTCAACCACGGAGCTTATCGATTTAAGTGAACAGATCATTCCACTATTAGCCGCCATTGAAGGTCTGACAGATGTACGCTCAGAGCTCAACGGAGCTCAGCAAGAAGTGGTGATCCGAATTGATCGTCAAATGGCGGCTAGGCTCGATCTTAAACTCGATGAGATTGCCTCGGGTATTTCCATGGCATTAAGAGGCGTATCGTTACGCTCGTTTCGTCACGATCCCAGTGGTGAACTGCGTATTGAAATGGCTTATGATCAGCAGTGGCGTTTATCATTGGAAAAACTCAAGCAGTTGCCCATCATTCGCCTGGATAATCGAGTTTATAACCTCGACAGTTTAGCCCTTATTGAAATTTTACCGCGCTTTGACACTATTCGTCATTACGACAGACAAACTGCGTTATCTATTGGGGCGAATCTGGATGAGCTGACCACCGAAGAAGCCCAAGATAAAATCACTCAAGTGATGGAAAATATCGTATTTCCAAGTGGTTATAGTTACTCACTGCGAGGAGGGTTTCAAAAGCAAAACGAAGATGAAGCGTTAATGATCACCAATATGCTATTAGCCATTATCATGATCTACATTGTGATGGCCGCTCTGTTTGAGTCATTACTGCTGCCCAGCGCCATTATTACTTCTATTGTATTTTCGATCACCGGAGTATTTTGGGCACTGTTATTTACCGGCACCCCGCTGTCTGTGATGGCAATGATTGGGATTTTAATCTTAATGGGCGTGGTGGTAAACAACGGCATTGTATTGGTTGACCAAATTAACCAGCTCACCCCTGAGTTAGATGCTTTATCGGCAACGATTAGCCAAGTGTGCCACACCCGGCTGCGTCCTGTGCTTATGACGGTCAGTACCACCGTACTCGGTTTAGTGCCCTTAGCCGCTGGCGACACTCAACTTGGCGGCGGTGGGCCTTCTTATTCGCCAATGGCAATTGCGATTATCGGCGGCTTATTGTTCTCCACCGTCACCAGCTTATATCTTGTACCACTGTGTTACCAAACCCTCTATAGAATGCGTCATCAATCGGCGATCCGTTTAGGCCAAGCGGATCGCTTCTCTCGCCGCATATTACCTTGGATATCGTAATCAAGTGTTATATACAGGCTAAATAATGCGGCCAGCTCAGCTTTATGAGTGAACTGGCCGT
>JAOIUG010000123.1 GCA_028223395.1 Shewanella sp. | reverse complement strand
AACCCGCTTTTTTGTACTCTCTGTACGCCTCGCCTTCTTGTAACCATTTTGGTGCAGGCTTTCCTTTGAGATAGTGATCAAAGTACTCCATCATACGTATGCTGTAGTCGAGCTTATTGGGATACTTTTTAAGGTGATGAGGTTCGTCTTGATACTGCAAGAAGACAACCTCTTTTCCTGCGCGACGCATCGCAAGATAAAGCTCAACGCCTTGTTCCCATGGGACGGCATCATCTTTATCACCAAACATGATCATCATTGGCGTATTAATGCGTTCGACATAAAATATTGGCGAGTTTTCAATATACTTATGTGGCGACTTAAATAAGCTTTCCCCGATCCGGCTTTGGCCTGTTTCATATTGAAACTGCCGCGCTAAACCACTGCCGTGACGGATCCCGCTGTACGCGCTCGTCATATTCGATACCGGTGCTCCTGTCACTGCCGCCTTAAATATATTGGTTTTAGTGACTGCAAAGGCTGTTTGGTAACCTGCCCATGAATGACCTTGGATCCCAACAGCGTGTGGATCAGCAATGCCAATATCAATCAAATGCTGCACACCCGATGTTAACGCTTGCACTGAACTGTCGCCAGGATACCCGACTTCAAAACGAATGTCGGGCAAAAAGACCGCATAACCATTATCTGTAAACCAAGCAAAGTTAGGTCGATGATTAAGCTTCATTTGTGGAAAAGCATGTAAACGATCGCTCATAAAGCGATAATAGTAAACCAACACTGGGTAGCGCTGCCCTTTAACGTAATTTGTCGGCTTAATCAATACGCCATCAAGGCGTTGACCATCCCCATTTGTCCATTGAACAAGTTCTGATTGACTCCAATTAAATTGGCGGCGTTGTTTATCGAAATCTGTTTGACGTGTGGCCTTTTCTGGCTGTGCATAATGGGCGGTATACAGATCAGGAAATAAGTCATACTGCTCTTTAGAGAACACTATAATGTCAGCATCTTTACTGCGAGCCAGTAACTTCAGCTTATAGTCACCTGCCATTAGTTTGCTCACACCAGCGTTACCGACTTGCGCTTGATAAAAGCCATCACCTTTGCTGATCTCGCTATAACCGTGCAAAAGCACCTTTTGATTATGACTCAATACTGCTGGGGTGTTGTTATCGTTAACCAAGCCGGTCACTCGATATTGGATCCCTTGTTCACGTCCTCTCCCCGCCGTGAGACTAAAAGCGCGATGAGTTTGTAGATCCCATTGCCAGATATCATATTTATCGTAAAACAACAGCCCTTTATCTTCGGCTATCCAAGGACCGAATCCATAACCTGGCGCACTTGATGGGTAGTCATGATCTTCGTTGGCAAAACTTGTCGCAATCTTACCCGTAATATTGGTTTTACGCGCGTTGGCAATATCGTATAGGAAAACATTACCTTGCTGATAATAAACAACAAAATTTTCACCTGGTGATAACACTGGTTGTGAGCCACTGCTTTGCTGTATTAACAGTGGTGTTTTATGACCTGTTTTTAAATCAATCAGATAAAAATCGCGGTAAAAACCAGCCCAAGTGATCATCTTGCGATACGGCAGATCAGTGCTGGCAAGTACAAAGCGTGTTTGTTGCTGAACCTCAAGATCTGGTACTTCAAGATCCGCCAGCTGCACCACGTGATTAGCCGCAACATGTAATACCGCAAGATATGTACGTTTAAGCTCTGCTTTATATTGTTTAACTTCATGTGGCTTAATGCGGGCATCATCACCATGCCATACACGCAGTGTACGTTGATCGGTGATTATTTTTTGATCGTACACATCTGCATTAACCTTGACTTTACCGAGTTCAATTTGCTGACTGACTTGTGGAACACGACCAAAAAACAGTCGTTGGCTGTCATCTGAGAAACGCAATTTTGCATAACGGTTTAATGTCCAATCTTGTGTCATCGCAATAGGCGTGAGCGTTTCTGCGTCAATATGGTATAAAGACAGTGCATATTCGCGCCCATAAGGCGCTTGTTTCGCATCACCAAAAGTAAACGCTAATTGCTGGCCATTATCACTCAATGCAATTGAGCCCAACTGCTGCTGTGTGGCTGAGTGGACTATTTTACTGCTATTGTTCGCTAATGAAACTAAGCTAATTTCATGGGTGTCAGTGGTGATATTGTTCATCGCCACTGCGAATTTTTCACCTTTTTTATCAAAGCTATATTCAGTAACATCATCGAACGTTACCGTATTAAGATTATCCAGTGCAACAAGATCTAATCTAGTGCCTTTATCAAAGTCATCCACTTTTACTGCTGTTGTATCCGCAGCGGGATCTTTTGGCTCATCTGCAGCCTCATACCAAATAACAAGGTGTGAGCCGGTTGCATTAAAGTCAAATGACTTAACACGCTCGTATCGAAGTGTTTCACCTGTATTTGTATCAACTAATACCATGCCTGATTTAAGTTTTTTTTGGGCTTTTTTTGATGCACTCTCTCGTGTCAACAGTGGTATGGCATCTTCAAAAGCTACGTAACGGCCATCGTGGCTCACTTTTGGCTTAGTGCCACCTTTTATACTAAACTCCTTCTGAGTCATGAGATTTTTAACCCATCCTCGGCTGTCACCTCTATCGGGTGATACCGTCATGGCCAACACATTACCAGTATCAGCAATAACAGGAGGGGTAAGCGATTCAAATTGCATAA
>JAOIUG010000122.1 GCA_028223395.1 Shewanella sp. | reverse complement strand
AGCACAACGGATCCTCCGCGCAGAACCTTATATTCGAGATGCAAAAATCAGTTTTATTCCAAATAAAGCAGGCAGTGATCATCAAGGAGAAAAGGTACGTGTAGAAACTTGGGATAATTGGTCACTGCTGCCAACTTTTAGCGCGAGCCGCAACGGCGGTGAAAGCCAATTTTCAGCAGGCATTAAAGAAGATAACCTACTTGGTCTAGGGATAAGCACTCGCTTTAAGTACCAATCTAGCACTGATCGCACTGGATATAAATTTGCAGCTACAACCCCAGTTAATATCATCAAACATGCCACTTTTTCGGTTGATTTTTACGATAACAGTGATGGTCAAGCCACTCACCTTTACTTTGTAAAACCCTTTTATACACTCGAAGCGCCTCACATGTATTCCGCTGAATATCTCGATGACAATCGCGTTGATACACTAAAACAAAATGGCCAAGAACGAACAGAATTTATACATGATGTCACTTACAACAACGCCCGTTTTGGCTGGTTGCTCAATAACAACGGTGACACGATTACACGGATCATTACAGGCTTAACTCAGGATAGACATCGTTTTAGCCACGTGCCTCAATATCCCAATGCCACACTGCCGCAAAATCGCGATTTTCTCTATCCATGGCTTGCTTATCAATACCTACAAGATGACTTTAAAGTTCTAAAAAACATATACTTAATAAATGACAATGAAGACTTTAATCTCGGTTGGCAGCATTACATAAAGTTGGGACTAGAAACCCGCGATTTAGACAACACGAAAGTTGGTTACCACCTTAATTGGCAAACTCGTCGAGGCTTTCAAGCACATGACCATTTACTACTGCTTAACATGGCTGGAGAAGGCGTATTTTCTACTCGGCAAAAAGATTACTTTCAAGTTAATGTGGCGGCGGAATATTTTTATCGCATCGATCCTAAGTGGACGGCTTACTCAAAATTAAGGCTGAGCACCTCACAAAACAACTATCTCGATAAACCTTTGACACTTGGCGATAATAACGGGATCCGTGGCTATCCAAATAGTTACCAATATGGCGACAATCAGTGGACATTTACTGCTGAAATACGTAACTATCCAAACATTAATCTGTATCAATTAGCCGAGCTAGGTTGGGCTGTTTTTGCCGATGTAGGCCAAGCAAGCGGAGGGAATACTGCTTACAACGAGACGAACAGCGTTATTGGCAGTGTTGGTGCAGGTTTACGACTTTATTCCTCAAAATCAAGCTATGGCAATGTCGCTCACATTGATTTAAGTGTGCCCTTCACCACTGGCGAAGCCGTTAATAGCTGGGAGTGGCGTTTTTTAGTGAGAAACCGATTTTAAGCACGAAGCGATCTTACCGATAAGAGGCGAACACCTCGCTTTTACAGCACGTTTTACGCAAAGGCTATGCTTGAGCGCCATCATTACCCTCCCGCATGATCTCACAAGCAGACCTTATGTTTAACCAACAAAGTGCATTTGGTGCAAAAAAACCACAACAAGACGCTATATATCCATAACTATGCAGAGTAAACCACCAAATTGGCAACAACTAGGTTAACATGCACTACACTTTTATTTACCATATCTTCTATAGGATAAATGATGATCCGTTACTCACTTGCAGCTGCCAGTGTTGCCCTCACCATTGCAGCTAATGCAAATGCCACAACGATTGATGACGAACTAAAAGCACTAAAAGATCGTATTGAGCAACTTGAAACCCAACAACAAACAAAAAAAACACCCCCTAGCACTCCACAAGAAAAACAAAATAGCGCCATTAAACTTGGCGGTGCAGTGCGTGTAAATTACTCCTATGAAGACTTTAATGATGCTAACGCCGATCGCGGTGGCGATTTTGATTTCGATCTGTTTCGCATTGACGTATCAGGCCATTATGAGGATCTGATCTACTCGGCTCAATATCGCTGGTTTGAGTACATGAATGTGGTTCACCATGCGTGGATTGGCTACAACTTTACAGAGCAACAACAAGGAAAAATAGGGGTAACACAAGTGCCTTTTGGTATTTTAAGTTACGCCTCTAACAACTACTTCTTCAGTTCTAACTTTTACTTAGGCTTAGAAGATGATTACGATATGGGCCTCAATTACACTTATCAAAGCGATAAACATCGCTTTGATCTTGCCTTTTATAAGAACGATGAACAAGGTGGGCTCGACGGTTATGTCTCTAATCGTACAGATCGCTACTCCTACGATATCGTTGGAGTGCGTTTAGCTGGCGAAGATGCTTACGCCCCGCCCAGTGACGCTTACGCTGCAGGTGAAGTCAATACCTTTAACTTGCGCTATGCACACAACCTCGCCTTCAATAAGGTCGAAGTCGAGTTAGGCGTTTCAATGCAAGCCGGTCAGCTTGAAATTCAAAACGGCACCGAAGGTGATAATCGCGCCGCCGCTATCCATAGTGTCATCAACTACGACCGTTGGAACGTGAAGTTACAAATGGCTGACTATAAATACGATGTTGATGGAATGGACGTCGACCGTATGGTCGTTGCCGCTTATCACTTTTATGATTCAATCCCAGCAGAAGCGACAACCTACAATGCTAATCTCGCTTACAGCTTACCTGTTGATATTGGTCCAATATCTAACCTTACCTTTTACAATGATTACTCACTGGTAACCGACAAACCTGCAGCGCTCGCAGACA
>JAOIUG010000121.1 GCA_028223395.1 Shewanella sp. | reverse complement strand
GTGCGGCTATGATCACCAATCAGCAGCCGCGCACAGCTCGCGCGTTAAAGCGCGGCAGCTCAAACACGCGGGCACGCAGGTGGGCGCGATGAGTGCAGTGTCGGCCCATCAAGTAACGCTGACCAATCCGCTGAATATGATGCAGAGTATCGATGATGTTACCGCGCTGTTTGAAGGTTGGGTTGATGATAAAACGGGGATAATTAGACAGTTAAGCGGTCATTCTGCGCAGTTACCAGATTTTCCAGTGACAGCATCTGCCAGTGTGTCGAGCTTCACCGCGGGCCAGTATGATCCAAGAGCGGTAGGGCAGGTGGGATCGGGTAAAGGGCTTGATGGTGTTTCAGCCCATATTAGTGCCATTGGCGAGGCTATCGAGCGTTATTCTGCTGCCAGGTATCGCCTTGACGATTGCCACTATGCATCGATAAGCCAATTGTCGGGCAAATATCTGGACCCTAATGACTTAGTGCTCTATTCAAAAAAGCAGTATCACTCACCACAATTCCCATTTTCTCGTTGGAACAAAAAACGCAAAATTCATTGGAGTAAAGGTGTCTATTTAGGCGGACAGGAACCGGTATGGGTGCCTTCTCTTTTGAGTTACTTTAACTTCAGCTGCCCCTATGAGGAGCAGTTTAGTCAAGTATCTTCCAATGGTTTGGCCGCAGGTCAAGATAATGATGATGCAGCAATAAGAGCCACTTACGAGCTAATAGAGCGCGATGCAATGATGTTAACGTGGTATGGCAAGCAACCTTGTCAGCGCTTAACACTTGATGCGGTTAATCATGGCAAGATGCGAGTGATGCTCGATGAACTCTCTGACATGGGTATGACATTGGAGGCATACCTGCTCGATGTGGGCATTCACGTCCCCACGGTGGTGTGTTTAGCTTTTGGTGATGGACTGCGCACTCCTGCGGTGTCCGTCGCGTTAGCTTGTCATGGTGATATTCAAGTGGCAATGAAAAAAGCCTTACTAGAGCAAGGACATGTGATGCCATACTTGTGCCACCTTATGCGATCTGGCGCTAGAATACCGCAGCATGTCGGCGAGGTACAAAGCCTTGAAGATCACGCCGCTTATTATTTCAAGCTCGATAAGCGTTCCGCTTTCGACTTTATGCGCCAACCGATAGAGCAGGCGGTGAATATCGACCAATGGGATCACCCCATTGTTAAAGACTCAAGCGATCTTAACCAAAGGCTGCTTGATGCTGGTGTTGAGGTTGCCATCGTTGATGTTACCTCACCAGATGTTGCACTAAGTCCTTTCAGAGTCGCCAGAGCGGTAGGTAAGCATATGCAGCCGATACATTTTGGTGAACAGTATAAGCGCGTAGATAACCCCCGCTTAAAACGACTGCTGGGCGGCAAGAGCGTCAATATGGATCCCCATCCTATTGCATAACGGTCTGCTATTTCGCCGATAACAGCTTGCAAAAAATTTTATAGATCAAGGAGGAACAGATGAAAGTATTGGTATGCGGAACTAACTATGGCGCAACTTATATTCGAGCATTAGCCACAGCGCCACAAAATCTCAGCCTAGCGGCTATTTTGTCGACGGGCAGCCAACGCTCTTTAGCATATGCGGCGCAGCTGCAGGTGCCACATTTTACGCAAATCGAACACATTCCTGCCGGCGCGGTTGATATTGCCTGTATCGCGGTAGCGGGAGAAGCGGGGCAACAGCTGACGGTGCAGTGTTTAAGCAAGGGGATCCATGTATTGTGCGAACACCCTGTTGCAGAAGAGTTTGTCCGTCATGCACTGGAACTGGCTGCGCAAAATGGCTGTCGATTTCATGTTAATGCTCACTTCGCAGATCTTGGTGCGCCACAAGCGTTTTACCAAGCAATGTCAACCGCCTCGCAACAAGCGCCGTGTTTACATTTTGACCTCAATGTCAATTTGCGTACTCTTTATTCGGGCTTAGACTTGTTAGGTAGGGCTGTGGGCAGTTTGTCGAGTATTGTGCTCGCGCCTCGCACTCAACATGCAAAAGACAGGGGATTGTTTGAAACATTACAGCTAACAGGACCTGAATGTTCAGTGTCACTTCTGTGTCAGAATTTTGCCTCTGAGCACGATGATGGCAGCGCAACCTTACTTAACCACCGCGTGAGTGCCACATTTGCTCATGGTAACTTACTGCTGTGTGAAACTGCAGGGCCGGTGTATTGGTTCCCATCACCGGTGTCAATGCCTGCTGAAACTTGGCAAAGTTACTTGCCTGTGCAAGTGGAGCCGAGTAATCAATATCAGCTTATGCAGCATCGAGATACGGCTAATATCAACGCATTAACTAAGTTGATGACCAGTATTTGCGAGCCAACAGCCATTGCTGAGCAGCAGCCCCACTATTTAATTGCTTTAGCCCGGCTCTGGGAGCAAACACTTGCACACTTGCAAGGATAACCGGCACTTATTGTTGATTGTTATTGTCGATTGAGTAAGAGGTTGTACAAGTCGATGTTGATTGTGACACACAAGGAGATATAACGCCTCTGAAACAATTACTTGCAGACAAAGCAATGATTCAGAGGCTTGACTTAATGTGGGCTGCTATTTATGCCGGCATTAAGTTATTGTCTTTAACATACTGTTCAAATTCAGTGCAGCCACCGACGTGTTGTTCATCGACAAAAATCTGTGGAACGGTATGCACTGGCTTTCCGACTGTTTTTTCAAGATCAGCTTTACTGATCCCTTCGGCATGAATATCCACATATTTAAACTTAAAGTCATCACGCTTTTGTGTGAGCTGCTCTGAGATCTGCACTGCGCGCACACAATAAGGACAACCGGGACGACCAAAAATGACT
>JAOIUG010000120.1 GCA_028223395.1 Shewanella sp. | reverse complement strand
TTATATACTTATTGTTGAGTTTTACGGCAAGGATAAGCCCTGAGTGAACACCCTGTGAGCGATTAGGTGGAAATAATCTGGTAGATGAAGTATTACCTTGAAACCATGTGAGAGTGCATTTCAAGGTAATGGGAGATTTAATCAGCGCCGGCATTTACTCGCGCTGCACAGCTTAACAACATGCAATGCTAACGCACAATTTTCTCTTGCAGTGCGTACAACACATCAAATGCAAATTGATCCCAGCCATCGGCACTAAAAGCAATATCGCGGATCGCACGAATTTGGCTCACGGCATGTAGAGGCGCTGCGCCGTTATCCATTAAGTAATACGCCATCAGCAAACCGGTTCTGTCTTTACCTGAGCGGCAGTGAATAAGGAGCGTTTTATTGTGTGCTTCACACTCGCGAATATAAGCCAAAGCCTTAGGCACTTGCTCGACACAATATTCCAGATCCCCGGCTTCTGGTGGTGCATGGCGAGAAAATGGAATGCATTTATAATCGATATTGAGTGTTTCAAACCCTTCGTCATCACACGCTTCGCCATCATTCACAGACAAAATGGCATCGATCCCTTCTGCTTTTAATTCAGATAAGTTCCAAGCATCCTTATTGGGGCCGCTGCGTCCTGCTATTTTTCCTTCCACTAACCAAAATAGGTGCTGCATACTTCCTCCTAAATATTCTTAGCTTGTTACAAAATAAAATCGCTTATTGAGACTATTTTTTAGCCCACAGCTCAGCGTTAACCTTCGGTAATTTATGTCGATTTTTCTTGCCCGTTCCAGCCGGTTTCGCCTTCGGTTTCTCTTGCCGAGAAGCACAATCTTCAGGGGCGTGTTCATCAGCTTCAAATGCTGGATACTGCTCACGTTGCAAGCGTAGTTTATTCTTTTTTTCAATCAATTTGAAATGCTGATATTCATCATGAGAAATAAGCGACAACGCTAGGCCCGCTTCGCCTGCTCGGCCACTTCGACCAATACGGTGCATATAGTCTGCAGGGCTACGCGGTAACTCATAGTTGATGACAATGGGTAGCTTTTCAATATCAATGCCGCGAGCGGCGATATCAGTGGCGATAAGCACCTGGATCTCTCCACGCTTAAAGCCATCGAGTACCCGCGTTCTTGCGCCTTGACCTTTATCGCTGTGAAAAATTTCTGCACTGATCCCCGCATTATCTAACTTTTGCGCGAGGCGATTACAGGTGTATTTTGCACTGGCAAAAATCAAAATTTGCGACCAATCATTTTGTTTAATCAGCTCAACTAATAATGGGGTTTTACGATTACGGTTAACCGTAATAACACGCTGAACTAAGGTATTTTTCTCCTCGCTCTGTAACTGCACTTCAACGGGATGATTAAGTAAAGATTGGGTCAGTAATGACACCTCTTCAGGAAAGGTCGCTGAAAAGAGCAAAGTTTGTTTTTTAGCGGGCAATGTTGCTAGCAGCGCCGTGAGCTCATCGGTAAAACCTAGGCTCAACATACGATCAGCTTCATCGAGTACAAGGCTGCTGACGTTATCGAGCTTAACAGCGCGACTGGCCAGTAAATCTAACAGTCTTCCTGGCGTTGCCACTAAAATATCCGCGCCGCCACGTAAACTCTGCATTTGAGTGTTTGTTGATACCCCGCCATAAACAGCCAGTACTTTAAGATTGGGTTTAATATTTTGCGCATAACGCATAAAACTGTCAGCGACTTGCTGAGCAAGCTCTCGTGTAGGCACCAACACTAAGCTCGATACACTGTTGCTTTGACGAGACGGCTTAGCTGATTTGGCGAGTAACTGAATAATCGGTAAAGCAAATGCGGCTGTTTTGCCTGATCCGGTTATCGCGCCGCCCAGCACATCACGACCTGCAATAACGGCGGGGATCATGCTCTGCTGAATTGCTGTCGGTGACTGGTATGCCAGTGCATCAAGTGTTGCTAACAATTCAGGGATTAGCCCTAAATCCGCGAAGTTTTTAAGCTGCGGCGTTTTTTCAGCAGAGGCTGAAATCGCTGGCAATGTTGGATCTGGCTGAGTCATATTTACGGCGTGACCTAATCAAAAATAAGGCGGATATTCTACGCTAATATCACCTAAAAAGCTTACCTTTGATGCTAAATAACACGCATCGCTTGGCAAATGTCGTGATGTTGCCAGCGGCTTACTGTTTAAATCAGTGAAATGCCTTCTAAGTGCAGTAACTTTTGCTTCAATGCTAAACCATAGGCATAACCGGTTAAGGTGCCATTTTTGCCTATCACTCGATGACACGGCACGATAATGGCGATAGGGTTAGCTCCATTAGCTGTGCCTACCGCTCGCACCGCTTTGGGGCGACCTATCTGCTCGGCAATATCGGCATAACTACAAGTACAGCCATAATCTATCAGGCTCAAAGCGTGCCACACTTGCTGTTGAAACTCTGTTCCCTGTGGCGCTAATGGCACATTAAATTGCTGCCTCTTACCTGCAAAATACTCTAGCAGCTCATGTTTTGCTTGATTGAGGTGCTTTTCAGCCAAAAATATCGACTGATGTTCATGGCCATGATCAGGAGTAACTTCTCTGGTGTGCCAATCGTCTCCGGTTTGTGGCACAAAGTTAAGGTGGCTTATTCCCTGTGCATTCGCACACAATGAAATAACGCCTGCGCGGGTGTTAACATTGAGTTTGGCTAATGGTATTCGCTTATTCATGATAAATTCCACAATTGAAATGTTAAGTAACTTCCCCATGGACTCACGGTTTGAGCGAGCTCTTTTGTTAGCGCATCGTAGTCCAACACATCTGTTTTGCCTGTATCGTGTAGGGATTGCTGATAAAGAGCCAATACTCTTTTTTTAACAACCAGATCACCACATAACAATATGTCAGGGTGACTTTCACCACGCATTTTTGCATAAGCGATG